>NZ_CBDRFA010000033.1:0-77102 GCF_965343085.1 Nocardiopsis synnemataformans
CCGGCGGGACGGGCTGTGGCACCCGGCCCCCGCGCGACACATCGAAAAAGTTGCACGCGATCATGTTGTGTGCAACTGAATTCTGTTACGGTGGTGCCGACCGAACGGTCCCGCACGCGGCAGGAGGGAACACCGTGGCCGAAGAGCAAGGGGAGAATCCCCTCGCCCTGGACAACCAGCTGTGCTTCTCCCTCTACGCGGCCTCCCGGGCCATGACCGGGCTCTACCGGGAACTGCTGGGCGACCTGGAACTGACCTATCCCCAGTACCTGGTCATGCTCGTGCTCTGGGAGCGCGGCACGCTCACCGTCAAGGAGCTCAGCCGGGCCCTGCACCTGGACTCGGGCACGCTCTCGCCGCTGCTGCGCCGCCTGGAGTGCGCCGGACTCCTGACCCGCGAACGCAGCGCCACAGACGAGCGCGTCGTCGAGGTCTCGGCCACCCCGAAGGGCGACGAGCTGCGCGCACGCGCCGAGGAGGTCCCCGAACGGGTCCTGTGCTCGGCCGGACTGCCCCGGGAGCGGGCCCAGGAGTTGCAGGAGGCGCTCGGTCTGCTCACGCGCTCGGTGGAGACCGCCTCCCGCAGGCGCAGCCCGTGCTGAACGGGGCCGCGGACCTTCGCCGGACCACCACACCGATCACGGAACACGAACGAAAGAGGCAACCATGGCCTACGACGTGATGTACACCGCCAACGCCACCGTCACCGGTGAGGGCCGCAAGGGCAACGGCCGCACCGACGACGGCCGCCTGGAGGTCGACCTGTCCGTGCCCAAGGGCATGGGCGGCGACGACGGCCCCGGCACCAACCCCGAGCAGCTCTTCGCCGTCGGCTACGGCGCCTGCTTCCACGGCGCCCTCAAGGCCGTCGCCCGCAAGGAGAAGGTCGACGTCGACGGCTCCACCATCGACGCCCAGGTCAGCCTGGGCAAGGCCGACGACGGCATGACCCTGGCCGTGGCGCTCACCGTCACCATCCCGGGCGTGGAGCAGGCCAAGGCCGAGGAGCTGGTCGAGGGCGCGCACCAGATGTGCCCCTACTCCCGCGCCACCCGCGGCAACATCGAGGTGACCCTGACGGCCAGGACCGCCTAGTACTACAGCGGTACTTCGTTCTGCTGGTCACGATCAGGTGAAACCACGCATGACAAACGGCCGCCACGTGCATCCTTCGCAGGTGTGAACCAAAGCGAGAACAACGACGTGGCGGCCGCACCGGCCACTGTAACCCCCCACCCCACACCTGCGGGCCTGAACGAGCTCACCTCACGGATCGCGCCCCTGTTCAGCCGCCGAGAGCCCCGCCTGACCGCCAACGCCTACATCACCGCTCTCCTATCGGACCTGGAACGCAAGAACGGTTGGAGCGTGGCCGAATTCGCCGGGAACTCCACCCCTGACGCCGTCCAGTGCCTGCTCAACCGCGCTGTGTGGGACGAACACACCGCAGCCGACCACCTACGCGACTACGTCACGCACCACCTGGGCCACCCCGAAGGGGCGCTCATCGCCGACGAGACCGGTTTCCTCAAGAAAGGCCGGGCCTCAGCCGGAGTGCAACGCCAGTACTCCGGCACCGCCGGGCGGGTGGAGAACTGCCAGATCGGCGTGTTCGTGGCCTACGCCTCCCCCCGAGGACACGCACTCATCGACGCCGAGCTGTACATGCCCGACAAGACCTGGATGGCTGATCAGGCCCGCTGCGCGGCGGCCGGGGTGCCCGCCCAGCGCGACTTCGCCACCAAAGGCGAGCTGGCGCGGCAGATGATCGAGCGTGCCTTCGAGGCGGGAGTGGCCTTCGCCTGGGTGCTGGGCGACACCGTCTACGGCGAGTCTGCGCACCTGCGCGTCTGGTTGGAGGAGCACGGTCTGCGCTACGCGCTGGCCGTTCCGCGCACGTGGAGGGTCCGCCCGGCCCAGGGCACCGGCCCCCGCACCGCTGATGAAGCGGCCCAGGGCCTGGAGAAAGCGACCTGGCGCAGGTTGTCGTGCGGGGCCGGGTCCAAAGGTGAGCGGTTCTATGACTGGGCCACCGTTGAGCTCGAGGGCGGGGCGCACCAGCTGGTTGCGCGGCGGCGTATCAGCGACGGCGAGGTCGCGTTCTTCCTGGTCTTCGCTCCGGATCAGGTTTCGATGGTGCGCGTGGTGCGGGCGATCGGGATGAGGTGGCCGATCGAGGAATGTTTCCAGCGGGCCAAGAACGAGGCTGGGCTGGACCACTACCAGGTGCGGCGTTATCGGGCGTGGTATCGGCACGTGGTGCTGTCGATGCTGGCCGCGGCGTTCCTTGCGGTTGCGGCCGCGGCCGCACGACGAACGTCGAGCGGTGGTGGCGTGTGCATCATGGCGGGCGTCGCAGAGGCCGGGATGATCGCGCTGACGTGCGCGGAGATCCGGCGTATGGCGGCCCGGTCCTGGAACCGTTCTCGTCATCTGGACGCCCACCATGACCGATGGTCGCGGTGGCGAAGGCGTCACCAGTACATCGCCCGCCGCTGCCACTACAAGCGCCGAAACGAAGTACCGCTGTAGTACTAGGCGACACCTTTCCGGGGGGGAGGGCGCGCACCGCGTCCTCCCCCCTTCGCGTGTCCACGGACCCCGGCGTTCGCGTTCGGGCCGCGCGACGGGACCCCCTCAGGCTGGGGACCGAGGGCCCACCCCCCGACTCCGAATGGTTCTTGTACCTGCAAGTGAACATGGCACGTGCGGGCTCAGTGGCCACCTCGGACGAAACGGCTTTCCGTGCCCTGAGACCCGGGTCCGCGGCTTCGTGCCCTTCTCCTCCCCGGTCCTCACGCGGCCGGGAGGAATCGCTTCCCTCACACGGCCGGACGGTCAGCCCGGGCGTTTTTGCTGGTCGATGTACTCCGCGATCACCGACAGCGGTGCGCCCCCGCACGAGGCGGCGAAGTAGGACGGCGACCAGAAGTGGTCGCCCCACAGGAACCGTCGCACGTGGTCGGGAAACTGCTTGCGCAGGTAGTGCGCCGAGGTGCCCTTGAGCCGGTTGACCAACGTCGAGACAGGGAGTTTGGGCGGGTAGTGCACGAGCAGATGGACGTGGTCGTCCTCGCCGTCGAACTCGCGCAACCATGCCAAGGACGTTAACCACCGCATTTCCAAGCAGGATCGTGACCGAGGCTCAACGCCCCTCACGGGGTGTCGCCCTGGAAGACCTGGGCGGCATCCTCAAGAGGGCACGGCTACGCAAGCCCCAGCGGGTCACACTGCACTCCTGGTCCTTCGCCCAACTGGGCGATTACATCGCCTACAAGGCGAAACGGGCCGGGGTGCCGGTGGTGTACGTGGACCCGGCCTACACCTCCCAGGGGTGTAGCGCGTGTGACCACGTCGACAAGAGGAACCGGCCGAACCAGGCCACTTTCCGACGCACGTCGTGCGGCTTCGCTGAGCACGCCGATGTGAACGCAGCCCACAACATCTCCTCCAGGGGTGTGGCGGGCTGGGCAGTGAGTCACGCTGCCGACGACGCGGCCTGAAGCACACCTGCCAGGTGCGTGGAAGAGCTGCAAGCTCGGCCCCCTTCAGGGCCGAGAAGCTGACTGGTGACCATGATGCGTAGAACGTCATCCACCGCCGTCGTCGCCGCTGCCGTCACCGTCGTGCTCGCCGCTCTCACGTCGTGTTCCTCGGATTCTCCGGTGTCACGGAGCGGCGGAGGCCGAGCGTTGGACCCTCCGCGAGGACCACCGGGACCCCGCGACGCACGAGGGGCCGGGAGGGGACGTGCCCCTCCCGGCCCCTCACGGCCTCACGGCCCCGGTCAGGCGGCCGTGTCCAGCAGCAGCAGGCGGTCCAGGATGTCCTGGAGGGTGACCAGCCCGATCACCTCGCCGTCCGACTCCACCAGGGACAGGTGGCTGCGGCTCTCCCGCATGATGCCCATCGCCGCGTACATCGGCGTCTCCGAGGCCAGGGTGAGCACCGGCCGCATCAGGTCGGCCGCGGTGGTCCCCTCCGGGCTCGTCAGCGCCTCGCGCACGTGCAGCACGCCCACGGGCTCGCCCCCGTCCATCACCACCAGGCGCAGGTGCGTGGTCTCCCGCGACACCTGCTTGATGTCGTCCACCGTCGAGTCCGGGGACACCGACGCGATCTCCTCGCGCGGCGTGACGATCTCGTTCAGCGGACGGGAGTTGACCTCCAGCGCGGTAGCCAGCTGGGCGCGGCGCTCGGGGTCGAGCGCACCGGCCTTGGCCGAGTGCTCCACCAGTTCGCGCACGTCGTCGGGGCCGTGCCCGGACGACATCTCGTCCACCGCCTCCACGCCCAGCCGGTGCAGGCACCAGTTGGCCATGCCGTTGAGCATCAGCAGCAGCGGACGGGTGAACCACATGAACGCCCGCATCGGCACGGCCAGCATGATCGCCGACTTCTCCGGGTGCGAGATCGCCCAGGACTTGGGCGCCATCTCACCCACCACCAGGTGCAGGAAGGTCACCACGATCAGCGACAGCACGAAGGAGACCACGTAGCCGACCGCCGCCGGCAGGCCGCCGAACAGCGGCTCCAGCAGGTGGTGGACGGCGGGCTTGGAGATCGCGCCCAACGCCAGTGCGCACAGGGTGATCCCCAGCTGGGATCCGGCCAGCAGCAGCGACAGGTCGCGGGCGCTCTTGACCGCGGCCCGGGCCGAGAAGCTGGACTCGGCGGCCTCCTCCAGCCGGTAGCGGCGCGCCGCCACCAGGGCGAACTCGATCGCCACGAAGAAGGCGCTCAGCGCGATGATCACGGCGGTCAGCGTGAGCGCCACCCACACGTTCATGTCACTCATGCCGACGCCTCCTGCGACTCGTTGCCCTGGGTCTCGTACAGCCGCAGCTCCACGGTGTGCGGAACGTGCCTCTGCACCGCGCTGACGACCATGGTCAGCCCCATGTCGGGATCCTCGTCGTGCGCGCTGGGCGGACGGGGCAGGGCGATGGAGACCGTGTCACCGGCCTTGGGGAGCCGGTGCAGCTCGTGCACGACCAGACCGCCCAGGGTCTCGTAGTCCCCCTCGGGCAGGTCGTGGCCGAGCAGCCGCTCGACCTCGTCGATGTGCAGCGCGCCCGGGACCAGGTAGGAGCCCTCGCCCTCCAGGTAGGAGGGAGACTCCTCCGCGGGGCTGTGCTCGTCGGCGATCTCGCCGACCAGCTCCTCGGCCAGGTCCTCGGTCGTGATGACCCCGGCCAGGCCGCCGTACTCGTCCACCACGCAGGCGAACTCCTCGCCCGCCTCGCGCAGCTGGCCCAGCGCGGAGGGCAGCGGCAGCGACGCGGGGAGCATCACGGTCTGCCGGGCCACCTCGCTGACCTTGGTCTGGGTCAGGTCGCGGTCGCCCATCGCGAGCACGTCGCGCAGGCAGATGACACCGACGATGTCGTCCACGCCGTCACCCAGCACCGGGAAGCGCGAGTGGTCGGAGGCCATCAGCTCCACGACCCGGCTGACCGGGTCGCCCTCCTCCACCGTGGTCACCTCGGGGCGGGGGATCATGGCGTGCCCCGCGGTGCGCTCGTGGAAGTCCAGGGTGCGGTCCAGCAGGGTGGACAGCTCCGGCGGCAGGTCGCCGCTGGCCTTGGACTCGGCGATGATGCTCTCCAGGTCGCGCGGGGTCGCCGCGTGCTGGACGTCCTCGACCGGTTCGATCCGCACGGCCTTGAGCAGCAGGATCGCCGCCTGGTCGAACAGCCAGATGACCGGGCCGAAGATCTTCAGGTAGATCCCCGTGGACAGCGCCAGCCAGCGCGCGACCGGCTCGGGCCGGGCGATGGCCAGGTTCTTGGGGAAGAGCTCTCCGAAGACCATCTGCACGACGGTGGAGAACAACAGGGCCAGGGCGATGCCGATGGCCACGCCCACTCCCGTGGGGACCCCGGCGAGGCCGAGCAGCTCACCGACGCCCTCGCCGATCATGGGCTCGGCCACGTAACCCACCAGCAGGGCGGTCACGGTGATGCCCAGCTGGGCACCGGAGAGCATGAAGGACGTCCGGTTGGTGATGCTCAGGGCCCTCTCGGCCCCGGCGTCCCCGGCTGCGGCCTTCGCCCGCAGTCGCGAGCGGTCCACGGCCATGTAGCCGAACTCCTGGGCGACGAAGTAACCCGTCGCCACGGTGATCAGGAAGACCACCAGGACCCCGAAGGCGATACTGAGGATGGTGCTCATCATCGGGCACACACCGCCTGGTTCCGCTTCGGGCTCGGACTCCTACGAGGGTGCGCACCCTTCGTAGAAGGGGGCTCGTCGTCTGTGTCACAGCATCCGTTCAGGACGCTGCCGGTACTTCGGGACGGGTCCACTGTTCCTCTCTCTGCGCCTTTTGCGCGTTGTGGTGATATGGAACTACTGGGGTAAGGACGATCGGCCTGGGGCGATTGTTCCCCGGCGGCCGGTGTTTCCGGGCGGTCAGCTCCCGGCGGGGGCGTCGGCCTCCCCGCCGAGCCCGGCCCACTCCCGGCGGCGGGCCTCGGCGAGCGCGATCGCGGTGGCCACGGCCACGTTGAGCGATCCCACCCGTCCGATCTGGGGAACGTAGGTGACGGCGTCCGCGCCCGCCAGCAGGGCGGGGGAGCAGCCGTGGTCCTCGGCTCCCACGGCCAGGCACACGTCGGGCTCCAGGGGAGCCGCGTGCAGCGGGAGCGCGCCGGAGGCCAGCTCGACCGCGACCACCCGGTACCCGTCCGCGCGCGCGGCGGCCAGGGCATCGGCGGTGGAGGCCATCCGGGTGTGCTCGACCTTGGCGGCGGTGCCCAGGGCGGTCTTGCCGACCTTGGGATCGTCCGGGTCGGCGCTGTTGCCGGTCAACCAGAGCCGGTCGACACCGAAGGTCGCAGCCGTGCGCAGGATCGAGCCCAGATTGTAGGGCTGGGTGACCGATTCGACGAGAAGGGCGAGTCGCCCCTCGGTGCGCCTGCGCCACTGGCGGTTCAGGCGTTTGACGTCCGTGGGACGCAACTGCGTGCTCAACTGCGGTGTTTTCCTCGGCGGGTGTTCCCGGGCTGGTCCCGGAGGCCATCTGTTCGCCACAGAGTACAGGTCACCGTGCGTGGGCGCACGCATGACCCGTGACACATCGCGGCAAAAGCCGCCTCAAGCCACGGAACGCCGCACCGCGAGCACCCGGAAACCCGCCCGGGAGGACACCCGCTCGGCGGGCAGTCCCTGCTCGTCCAGCCACTTCTGCAACGAGTCCGAACCCAGGTGGCGCTGGACCACGAGATGGGCGACGCCCTCGGGGGTGAGCCGCCCCAGCCACGTGCGCAGCATGGCGTGCAGCACGCCCTTGCCGACCCGGATGGGCGGGTTGGACCACACCGCGTCGAAGGGTCCCAGCAGGTCCTCGACGGAGACCGCGCCCTCCTGCGCCTGCGCGCCCTCTCCGGCCGGGCCCTGCTCCACCGACAGCCCGCCCCCGGGTCCCACCACCGCGAACCGCGCGTTGCCCAGCCCGTGCTCGGCGGCGTTGCGCCGCGCCAGCCCCACGGCCCGCGCGTTGACGTCCACGCCCAGCACCCGCGCCCCCGGCGCCCGCGAGGCCATCGTCAGGGCGATGGGACCGTAGCCGCACCCCAGGTCGAGCAGGCGCCCGCCCTCGGGAGGAGCCGGGACCGACTCCAGCAGCACCCGCGTGCCGAGGTCGACCTTGTCGGGGGAGAACACGCCCCGGTCGGTGCGCAGCCGCAGGTGCAGGTCCGGCAGGACCAGGTCGGCGGTGGAGGGGCGGCTGGCGGCGCCCGGATCGGAGTCGAAGTAGTGCTGAGCCACGCCGTGACGCTACCAGGGGCGGCCCCGACCACGGCACACGGCAAAAACCTCCCAGCCCCACGCCAACAAAGGGCCAACCCCGGCGCCCCCCGGCGCCGCAGTGCCGAAGATGGAGGTATCCGACGTTTGCGGGGGAATCCATGCGAGCACACGTAGGGGACCGGTTGGTGGTCGAGAGCCCGTGCGCCGAAGCCCACCGCAGGACGGGCGTCGTCACCGGGGTCGGGGGGCCCGGCGGGGCGCCCCCGTACCGGGTGCACTGGGCCCACGCCGAACAGGGCCACGACGACCTGGTCTACCCGGGACCGGACGCGCACATCGAACACCCGCCCGGCGGCACGGGCGCGAACGCAGAGGGGGCCGATGCCATGCAGACGACGAAGCGCTGGAACGTCGACGTCGTCGTCGCCGAGGAGAACGAGGGCGACAGCGCACGCACCTGGGCCGAGGTCGGCCTGGTCGCCGACGACGGGACGGCGCTGCGGGGACACGGGATGGCCCGCAAGCACCCCACGGACCTGGACATTCCCGAGATCGGCGAGGAGCTCGCGGTCTCGCGCGCCCTGTCCGACCTCTCGCGCCAGCTCCGCCAGGTCGCGGCCGAGGACATCACCGACAACACCGGAACGCCCTGGCGCCCCACCTGAGCCGGTGGCGGCCCCGCGGCCGACCGCGGGGGACCAGGAGTGGCCGCGGGCCCGGACCGGACAGCCGGTCCGGGCCCGCCGCGCTGCGCCGGGGCGGCCCGCGCCACCGCGTGGACACCGTACGGACCGGTACCGGCCACCTTCGTCATGGCGGGACTGCTCCCGGTGGTCACCGGGATCGGGCACACTCGGAAGTCGGACACGACCGCCGCCCCGGCGGCGTGGCGACGTTTCGGCCCCCGAAGGGCCGGGACCTCCGTCGTGTCCGGTCAGGCCGCGACGGAGGAGGGTGCGCCAGCCGGGCACACGAGGTCCGCCGTCACGTCCCGAGGTACCGCTGTGCTTTTACCGGAGGCGTCCGGGGAAGGGAGCGTTGCCGCCCGGCGCGAGCCGGGAGTACTCACGCAAGGGAGACCCCGTTGACCACCTCCTCCTCCGGCCCCCAGGCCAGACCCGCCCGCGTCCTGGGCACCGTCGACGCCGTCGCCATCGGCGCGGGCGCGATGCTCGGCGCCGGGGTGTTCACCGTCTTCGCCCCGGCCGCGCTCGGCGCGGGCGCCTGGCTGCCCGTGGCCATCCTCATCGCGGGGATCGTCGCCTACTGCAACGCCGTCTCCTCGGCCAGGCTCGCCGCCCGCCACCCCGAGTCCGGCGGCGCCTACGTCTACGGCCGCGAGCGCCTGGGCGAGCTGTGGGGCTACCTGGCGGGCTGGTCCTTCGTGGTCGGCAAGACCGCCTCCTGCGCGGCCATGGCGCTGACCTTCGGCGCCTACCTCCTCCCCGGCTGGGAGAAGGCCCTGGCGGTGGCCACCGTGGTCGCGCTCACCGCGCTCAACTACCGCGGGATCCAGCGCTCCACGCTGGTGGTCAAGATCCTGCTGGCCGCGGTCCTGGCGGTCCTGGCCGCCGTGTGCGTGGCCATGCTCCTCAGCGGGCGCCTGGCCGCCGTCGCCCAGGTGGAGGGCCTGGGGCCCTGGCCAGGCTCCTTCGGCGTGCTCGGCGCCTCCGGGATGATCTTCTTCGCCTTCGCCGGATACGCCAGGGTGGCCACCCTGGGCGGCGAGGTCCGCGACCCCCAGACCACCATCCCCCGCGCCGTCCACATCTCCCTGGGCGGCGTACTGGTGCTCTACCTGGTCATCGGCACCGGGCTGCTGATCGTGCTGGGCCGCGAGCGCCTGTCCACCACCGACACCCCGATGGTCGACGCCGTCCGGGTGGCCGGGTTCGACTGGCTGGCCCCCGTGGTGGTCGTGGGCGCGGCCGTGGCCAGCCTGGGCGCCCTGCTCTCCCTCATCCTCGGGGTCTCGCGCACCACCGCCGCGATGGCCGCCGACGGGCACCTGCCCCGCTCCCTGGCCTCGGTCCACGAGCGCCACGGGGTGCCCCACCGCGCCGAGCTGCTGGTCGGCGCCGTCGTCATCGCCCTGGTCCTGGTCACCGACCTGCGCGGCGCGATCGCCTTCTCCGCCTTCGGCGTGCTGGTGTACTACGCCATCACCAACGCCTCGGCGCTGCGGCTGGGCCCCGACGAGCCCCGCCCGCCGCTGCTGGTGCCGCTGACCGGGCTGGGCGGCTGCGTCGTGCTGGCGTGCAGCCTGCCGCTGCCCACGGTCATCACCGGCATGGCGGTCCTGGCGGCGGGAGCCGGGCTGTGGTGGCTGCGCGAGCGCTTCGACCTGCGCTTCTAGCCCGCGTCGGTCAGGAGGCCGCCGCGCGCCGGAAGCGGGCCCCTGTTCGCCGCAGGTCGAAACCCTGGTGTCACGCCGGCCACGTGTCCGGCCAGTCCGGACCCGACACCGGTTGGCGGCCGGGGCCTCATCCGCGTTCGCGCAGGTACGCCTCCAGTTCGGCGGCCCCGGACAGCATCGCCCGCCCGCGTACGGACAGCCGGGCCCGCCAGTCGCGCAGCGCGCCCTCCAACGGCTCCAGCCCACCGGCCGAGCGCACCTGGGTGATCAGCGGGGCGATCTGCTCCAGCAGGTAACCGCCCCGCCTGAGCTGGTGTGTCAGCAGGGCGTCGCGCACGTCTGCCTCGTCGTAGACGCGGTACCCGGTCCTCGGGTCGCGGCGCGGGTGCACCAACCCGGCGCGCTCCCAGGCGCGCAGCGTCGCGGGCCGGATGCCGAGCCTGCCCGCCAGCGGCCCGATGAACGTGCCGCCGGGCTCCGCCGCCGCCCCGGCCTCGCCGCCGGTTCGGGAGGGCGGGGTTGCCCCGGCCCGCCCCCCGGGTTCGGGCGGCGTGCCCGACTCCAGCCTTCGCAGGGCGCCCTCCACGGCCCGCAGGGTCCGCCGGTCGTCCAGGAGTTGGGCGTGGCCCTCGTCGATGAGGCGGAACGCCTCCTCGGCCCCGTCCCCGTTCACCGCCCGCATGATCGAGGCCGCCGCCTGGTGGCCGTGTCCGGGCACCAGGGCCATGAACGCGCGCAGGGCCTGCGCGTGCAGCGGAGTGTAGGTGCGGTAGCCGTGGCGCGTGCGCTCGGCCGCCGGAAGGATGCCGTCCTCCTCGTAGTTCCTGACCGCCTGCGTGGACAGACCGTGCCCGCGTGCCAGGTCGATCGGCCTGAGCTGATCACCGCTTTGAAGGTTCTTGGCCATATCCCCGCCGCTGTAATGAAAAAGTCTCAACCGTTACTTCAACGATACCGTTGAGGACATGGTTACTGGCACCAAGAACACCGCACACACCTTCGAGGCCGCCGCCGTCATGGGGATGCTCCCGGCCCGGCCGCGACTGCTCGCCCTGGGCGAGCCCACCCACGGCGAGGACGCTCTGCTCGACCTGCGCAACGAGCTCTTCCGCCATCTCGTGGAGCGGGAGGGTTACCGGACGATCGCCGTCGAGAGTGACTGCCTGGCGGGCCTGGTCGTGGACGAGTACGTCACCTCGGGCACGGGCACCCTCGACGAGGCCATGGAGCACGGGTTCAGCCACGGGTTCGGCGCGTCGGCGGCCAACCGCGAACTCGTGCGCTGGATGCGCGCCCACAACGAGGGCCGGCCCGCCTCCGAGCGGGTGCGCTTCGCCGGTTTCGACGGCCCGCTGGAGATCACCGGCGCCGAGAGCCCCCGGCGGGCCCTGAGCGCGCTCCACGACTACCTCGCGCACTGGGTGGAGGAGGACCTGCTCCCGTGCGACGCGCGGACGCTGGACCGCCTGATCGGCGCGGACGAGCGGTGGACCAACCCCGACGCGATGCTGGACCCGGCCGAGTCGGTGGGACGGTCGGACGAGGTCCGGGAGCTGCGGATGCTCGCCGACGACCTCGCGGCGCTGCTCGACGCGCAGACGCCGCACCTGCTCTCGGCGACCTCGCGCGAGGACTGGGACCGGGCGCGCCTGTACGCGCGCACCGCCACCGGCCTGCTGCGTTACCACTTCTGGATGGCCGACACCTCCTCGCGTCACATGACGCGGCTGGAGGAGGTGGGGATGACGGTCGACACCTCACCGAGCCGCATGACGCGGCTGCTGGGCCTGCGCGACCAGATGATGGCCGACAACCTCTTCTCCCTCGCCGAGCGGGGGCCGGTGCTGCTCCACGCCCACAACGCCCACCTCCAGCGCGGCATGAGCACGATGCGCATGGGCGGACCGCCGCTGGACTGGTGGGGCGCCGGGGCGATCGTGGGCGCCCGCCTGGGGGAGGGGTACGCCTTCCTGGCCACGGCCCTGGGCACGATCCGGCACCGGGGCGTGGACGCCCCGCCCCCGGACACCGTCGAGGGCGTCCTGTACGCGCTCGGGGAGGAGTGCTGCGTGGTCGACGCGCCCCGGCTGGCCACCGTCCTCGGCGGCACGCGCCCCGCCCCCCGCGTGTCCCCCTGGTTCGGCTACGCCCCGCTCGACCCGGCCCGCCTGGCCGACAGCGACGGGATCGTGTTCGTCAGGGACCTCCCACAGGGCGCTCCCCGGACCTGACGCCGACGCCGCACGCACCGCACTGCCTGGCCGGATGCTCAGACCGTGCCGGAAGGGCCCAGGTAGGCCAGACCGCGCCGGGCCGTGGTGGACAGCCGCAGCCCGGCGACCTCACCGGGGGCGAACCAGCGCGCGTCGGCGGTCGAGCCGTTCTCCTCCAGCACCCGGGCCGGGCCCGGGTCGGACACCAGGACGCGGAAGAACGCCCACACCGCGTAGATGTCGTGGCCGCCGGAGCGCTCACGGCGGTGGCTGGACACGGTGACCAGCTCCCCGACCAGGCCGTCCTGGCCGGTCTCCTCGACCACCTCGCGGCGCAGCGCGGCCCGCACGTCCTCGCCCGCGTCCACGCCGCCGCCCGGCAGGTGCCAGGTCCCGGCGCCGGGGAATCCCTCGGCGATCAGGCTCAGCAGCACGTTCCCGCCGGGGTCGGTGACGATCCCGTAGGAGGCGAACCGGCGCAGCGGCGTCAGCCCGTTCCCGGGCGCGGCCTCCTCCTCGGCCAGCTCGGCGGGGAAGGGCCGCAGACCGGCGCCTCCGGCGGAGGGCCAGGACGCCTCCGCCCCGGCCTCGGCGAACACCACCCGGTCGATGTGCAGCGGGCCGCCGTCGGGCGCGGACGCCAGCTCGGTGAGCACGTCCAGCGCGCGCAGGGGAGCGCCCGGTGCCAGGCCGCCCAGGCCGCGGACCACCTCTGCGGGGTCCTGGCCGAACAGCACGCGCGCCCCGAGCACCGCGGGCGCACCGGCGGTGACCAGGTGCGCGGTGACGCGCCGCCCCGGAACGCCCCGGGAGGCGGCGGTCACAGCGATCCGGCTGCGGGGGCCGCGCTGGGCAGGCCCACCAGACGCAGCAACTCGTCCAGGTTGGTGATGGTGGTCACCGACTCGAAGCGCTGGTGGCCCCGGCGGTCGATCATGATCGGGCGCATGCTCGCGGCGGCGGCGCCCACACCGTCGGCCTGGATCTGGTCCCCCACGTGCCAGCACGCGGTGGGATCCACGCCCAGGCGCTGAGCGGCGGTGTGGAAGATGCGCGGGTCCGGCTTGCCCGTTCCGACCGTGTCGGTGCACACCACGGCGTGGAAGTAGGGGGCCAGCTCCATGGACTGGAGCTTGGCGTGCTGGAGGGACTCGATGCCGTTGGTGACCACGGCCAGGCGGTATCCGGCCGAGGCCAGCGCGTTCAGCGCCGGGACCGCGTCGGGGAAGACCTGCCAGGCGGAGCGGTGGGCCTCCAGGTAGAGCCGGTACAGCTCGTCGCAGTGCTGGTCGGCGATGTCGGGGTGACCGGCCTGGACGGCCAGGGCGCGGATGCGCTCGCGGCGCTGCTGCTCCAGGTTCAGGCGTCCGCGCATGTAGGAGCCGAAGGAGATCTCGGTCTGCACGTCCCACAGACTGCGGGCGGCCCCGAAGTCCGGGTGGCCGAGCCGATCCATGACCGCGCGGAGTCCCGTGGACGACGCGGCGAGATCGTCGATCAGGGTGTCGTCCAGGTCAAAGCAGATCGCCGTCGGCACTGCGGGTGTGTTCGGCATCGTTCCTCAAGTGGTGGGCAGGACAAAACATGCCAACGCTAACCCGTGGACATAACAGGAACGGTGTAAACCCCACCTAAAGGGATGTGTCCCACGTCACCCGAGGTCTGTGTGGAGGGGCCCGCGAACCCCCTCACCACTCACGGAAGACGCTGGAACCACAGGAGTGACGTCACCGCGGTGGCCATCGCCAGCACGATCGCCACCAGCACGAAACGTGTGACGATTTCCTCGTGCACCAGCTCGGTGCCCAGCGACGAACCGATGTCCTCGTAGACGTCGTCCAGCTCCGTCTCGCTCTCCGCCTCGTAGAAGTGCCCCCCGGTGTCCGAGGCCAGACCGCGCAGCGCCTCCTTGTCGATGTCGGCGGGCACCTGGTAGCCGTCGATCTCGATCATCGCCGCGCCCGTGCCGAACGCGATCGTGGACACCGGCACCTCCTGCTCGGCCGCCACCGCCACGGCCTGCGAGATGTCGCGGCCGCTCGTGTTCTCCCCGTCCGAGAGCAGCACGATCGCCGACGGCGGCGGGTCCACGTCGGCGTCCTCGTCGAAACTGCTGATCGACTCCAGCGAGGCGAACACCCCCTCGCCGATCGCCGTGCCCGGACCCAGCTGGAGGTTCTGGATCGACCCGATCACCGCCTGGTGGTCGTGGGTGGGCGAGGAGACCACCGTCGCCGTCGAGGAGAAGGCCACCAGACCCACGTTGAACCGGTCCGGCAGCGTCTCCACGAACCCCTGAGCCGACTTCTTGGCCGCCTCCAGCCGGTTGGGGTCGATGTCGTTGGCCGCCATCGACAGCGACACGTCCACCGCCACCATGATCGTCGCCCGCTCGCGCGGCTGCTGCACCGGCATCGCGGGCAGCGCCATCGAGGCGATCAGCACCCCGATCGCCATCGTGAACAGCACCGCCGGCACGTGCCTGCGCACGTCCGGTCGGTGCGGCGCCACCTGGTCCAGCAGCGCCAGGTTGGTGAAGCGCATCGTGTACTCGCGCCGCCGGGTCTGCGCGAACACGTACGCGGCGACCAGTACGACGACGAGGATCAGCCACCACAACCGCTGGGGCTCCAGGAAGGTCATGACTCAGTCCCCCGTGCCTCGGCTCTGTCCCGCGGGTCCGCGCCCGCGCCCTCGTTCGGTTCCTCGGTGGGGTCCGCCGCGCTCACCGGGGCGTCCCCGGAGTGTGGCGGGCCAGGTGGTGCGCGGTCCGCCTCTGGTGACGGACGAACCGTGCCGTGTCCAGTACCCAGTCCCGGTCCGTCCGTAGCACCAGGTGGTGCACCCCGCACCGACGCAGCGCGTCGCGCACCGCACGGCGCTGCCCCTCGGCCGCCTGACGGTAGCGCTCGCGCACCGCCCGCGTCAGCCGCACGTCGCGCACCATGCCCGTGCGGGGGTCGCGCAGCGTCACGTCGCCCACCTCGGGCACGTCCAGCTCGCGTGGATCGACCACCTCCACCACCAGCACCTGGTGGCGCGAGGCCAGCTGGCGCAGGGGGCGCTCCCAGGTGACCTCGCCGCCGAAGGCGGGGGTGTCCAGGAAGTCGGAGACCACCACGCGCAGGCCGCGCCGGCGGCGCACCCGCACCAGGTCGCCGATCGCGTCGGCCAGGGTGGCCCGGTGCGGCGAGGGCTCGCGTTCGTCACCGGTCGGCGCCGCGGCCACCGTGGCCAGCAGCGCCAGCAGCGCCTCCTTGCCCGAACGCGCGGGCCAGCGCCGGATCGTGCCCTGGTGCAGGAAGTGGGCGCCGAAGCGGTCCCCCACCCGCTGGGTGAGGAGGTTGGCCGCGACCATCGCCCCGACCGCCACCTCGCGCTTGGAGCGTAGGCCCGTGCCGAAGTCCATGCTCGGCGACAGGTCCAGCAGGGTCCAGCTCTCCAACTCGCGGTCGGCCACCAGGTCGCGCACGTGCGGGGTGTCGGTGCGCGCGGTCACCGACCAGTCCATGAGCCGCACGTCGTCCTCGCCCGGCTGGTAGAGGCGCGCCTCGGCCGCCTCCGAACCGGGACCCAGGCGCAGACCGAGGTGCTCACCGTGCAGCAGCCCCTCCAGGCGGTGCACGATGCGCAGGTCCAGGCGGCGCAGCGCGGCGCGCAGCCTGGGGTCGGTACCTATGGCGGGTGCGTTCACCGGCTCACCTCGCGGAGGCGAAGGAGGCGGTCTCCCCGCTGGGCGGCTCGTCCCAGATCACCCGCGGCGCCAGCACGGTCGACAGGATGCGGTCCACCACCTGCTCGGCGGTGATCCCGTCGGCCAGGGCGTCGAAGGTCAGCACCAGGCGGTGGGCGATGACGTCGTGGGCGAGCACCCGCACGTCGTCGGGGAGCACGTAGTCGCGCCCGCGCAGCAGGGCCAGGGCCCGCGCGGCCGAGACTAGGCCCAGGGTGGCACGGGGGCTGGCCCCCATCTCCAGCACCTGGCGCAGGTCCGGCATCTGGTGGTTCTCCGGCTCGCGCGTGGCCATGACCAGCCGCACCACGTAGTCGGCGATGAGCTGGTGGACGTGGACGCGCTGGGCGTCGGACTGCAACTCGCTCAGGGTGACGGGGTCGAGCACCTGGTGCGCGGTGGGCGGGGTGGTCGACATCCGGCGCAGGATCTCCATCTCCTCGTGCGCGCGCGGGTGGCGGACGTTGACCTTCATCAGGAACCGGTCGCGCTGGGCCTCGGGCAGCGGGTACACGCCCTCGGACTCGACCGGGTTCTGTGTGGCGATGACGATGAACGGGGAGGGGAGGGGGTGGGTGGTCCCCCCGAGGGACACCTGCCGCTCGGCCATGACCTCCAGCAGGGCCGACTGCACCTTGGCCGGAGCCCGGTTGATCTCGTCGGCGAGCACGAAGTTGGCGAAGACCGGCCCCAGCTCCACGTCGAACTGCTCGGTGGAGGGATGGTAGATGCGCGTGCCGACGATGTCGGAGGGCACCAGATCCGGGGTGAACTGCACGCGGGCGAACGAGCCCCCCGTGACCTTGGCCAGCGTGGACACCGCCAGGGTCTTGGCGATGCCGGGCACGCCCTCGATCAGGCAGTGCCCTCCCGCGACCAGGGCGATGAGGGAGCGCTCCACCATGCGCTCCTGGCCCACGATCACCCTGGACACCTCGTGCAGCGCGGCGCGCAGCAGCCGGGTCGGTTCACCCGGAGCGCTGTCCGGGCCCGCGGAGGGCGCTGAGCCGTTTCCGCTCTCTGCCATGTGCCGCCTTCCTAGCAGGGAGCCCCGACGCGGGGGCACCGGATAGGTTGTGGATCACTCACCTGTGGTGACACTACCCGTTTCGCGGGCACCAGTCCGGTACACAACGCGGCGAAGCGGACGGCCGGTGTGGAGGGCAAGGGGGATGACATGGCGGTTCCCACGATGGGGCTGAACGAGGGTGATCCGCGTCAACTGGGCGGCTACCGCCTGTTGGGGCGGGTGCGCGACTCCTCCCTCGGCGTGGTCTACCTGGGCAGGGACGGCTCCGGGAACCAGGTGAACGTCGCCGTGCTCGACTCCGGGGCCGCGGGTGACGGCGGCGCGCGCGAGCGGTTCGCCCAGGCGGTGCGCCGCAGCCCCGACGTGGTCGCGGCCCGTACGCACGGGCGCTCGGCTCTGTGGGTGGCCCTCGCCCATGACGGGTCGGGTGCCGCGGCGGAGGACTTCCTCAAGGTGGCGGCGCGCTCGGGCCGGACGGCCGCGCGCGGCCCGGTGGTGATGCCGCACTGGGCGGGCTCGCGCGGCCCCGTCTCGGTGCGGTGGGCGCCCTGGGCGGGGCGCAGGGACAGCGCCGTGGCGGCGGGGGAGAGCAACTGGTGGCTGATCGGCGGGCTGGGCCTGGTGCTGGTGCTCATCCTGCTGCTGGTGTCGCTGCTGTACTGGTGGATGCTCCAGTTCCCGCCGCCGGAGATGCCCAGCCCGGCGCAGCCCCCCGAGGCGCAGGAGAGCCCGGAGAACCCGTCGGGGCCGGTGACGGTCCCGGGCGAGGGGGACGGTGAGGACGGGGGAGCGGAGCCGACGCCGGTCGTGCCCACGCCGGGGGAGGGCGAGGGCGAGTGGGGCGACAACCCCGAGGACAACCTCTAGCGGGGGAGCGCGCGGCCGAGGGAAGCGCGGGAGGGGTCCGGTTCCGGCACTGGACCCCTCCCCTTGTACCCGTTATAAATCTACGTTGTACAGGTGGTGGTTTCTTTCTCTCAACCCAAGAAACAAGAAATAGATCGTGCGGCTACGCCGCACAGTCCTACCCATCTCCCTCTCGGGAGCGCTTCGGCGTGTCTCGGCGGACGGGGACGTTGCCTAGAACGTGTTCAGCGCCGTTTAGCGGCGACGGCGAGAGGTGGCTGCGGTGCGGCCGAGGGGCGGAGGGCCGCTGCCCTCTGCGTCCGGCTCAGCGGCGGGCCCGTCGCGGCGGCGGTGCGCGTGCGCTCCGTGCGCTGCCTATGCTGGTCCGCGTGCTGAGAAAGGTGGTCGCGACGCGGTACGTGCTGCCGCTGCGCGAAGGAGGTTCGCTCCCGGGGTTGGTCGAGGCCGACGACCTGGGAATGTACGTGGTCAAGTTCCTCGGGGCGGGTCAGGGGCGCAAGACGCTCGTGGCCGAGGTCGTCGCGGGGGAGCTGGGCCGCGCCCTGGGTCTGCCCGTTCCCGAGCTGGTCACGGCGGAGTTCGACGCGGTGATCGGCCGCAGTGAGCCCGACCCCGAGGTGCAGGAGCTGCTCAAGGCCAGCGGCGGACTCAACCTGGGGATGGACTTCCTCCCCGGTTCGCTGGGCTTCGATCCGCTGACCTTCGAGGTGGACCGGGGGTTCGCCGGACGGGTGCTGTGGTTCGACGCCCTGACCGGCAACGTGGACCGGTCCTGGCGCAACCCGAACATGCTGCTGTGGCACGGGCGCCCCTACCTGATCGACCACGGTGCGACGCTGATCTTCCACCACAACTGGACCAACGCCGAGCGGTTCGTCCACCGCGTCTACGACGCCTCCGACCACGTGCTGTCGGGTGCGTCGCCGGACCTGGCCGCCGCGGACGCGGACCTGGCGCCCTTGGTGGACGAGGGTCTGCTGCGCCGTGTGGTGGAGCTGGTGCCGGACGAGTGGCTGGTGGACGAGCCCGGGTTCGACGGGCCCGGGGATGTGCGTGAGGCGTATGTGCGGTACCTGCTGGCCCGGGTGGCCGAGCGTTCCTGGCTGCCGGAGGTGACGGGATGAGCGCCCCGAGGCGTTACAGCGACGCGGTGACGACCGGCCGTGTGGGTGAGCGGCGTGAGCGCGCGGTGTTCGAGTACGCGCTGTTGCGGGTGGTGCCGCGGTTGGAGCGCGGTGAGTGTGTGAACGCCGGGGTGATCGTGTACTGCCAGGAGCGGGGGTTCCTGGGGGCTCGTTCGGCGTTGGATGAGCGGCGGTTGCTGGCGGTGGACGCGGAGGCGGACGTGGCCGGTGTGCGGCGTGCGCTGGAGGCGGTGGAGGTGATGTGCCGTGGCGGCGCGGGGGCGGGTGCGGCCGGTCGTGAGCGCCCCGGTCAGCGGTTCCGGTGGTTGACGGCTCCGCGGAGCACGATCGTGCAGCCGGGGCCGATCCACGGTGGTCTGACGGAGGATCCGGAGGGTGAGGTCGTACGGTTGCTGGACCGGCTCGTAAGGTAACCGTCCGGGTCGTAACGGACATCACAGGCGTTCTGGCGGATAAAGAGGAGGCGATTCCCGGGGTCGGGATGTTGGGATGGGTGTGTCCATCGTCGGCGGGGCTCTTCCTCCCGGCGCTTTTCCCGTTCCTGAACTGGAGTGCCTGTGCAGTCCCCGAACTCCCCCTCCGCGACCCCTGACCAGGGGGCGGTGGGGCGGTCCACGTCCCCCGTCCCGGATTCCTCCCCGGCTTCGGCCTCCGCCCCGGCACCGGAGACGGGCGAGCGCTGGACGCCCTCGCGCAAGTCGGTGGCGCTGCTGGTGCTGGTGCTGGGTGTGCTGACGGCGACCGGGCCGTTGGCGACCGACATGTACCTTCCGGCCTTCCCCCAGATCACCCGGGATCTGGGGACGAGTGAGGCGCAGATCCAGCTGACGCTGACGGCGATGATGCTGGGCCTGGCGGTGGGCCAGCTGGTGATCGGGCCGCTGAGTGACGCCGTGGGGCGTCGAGGTCCGCTGCTGGTGGGCGTGGCCCTGTTCACGGTGACGTCGGTGCTGTGCGTGTTCGTGCCGGACGTGACGTTGTTCATCGTTCTGCGGTTCGTGCAGGGTGTGGCCGGTGCCGCGGGTGCGGTGATCGGTCGTGCGGTGGTGCGTGACCTGTTCGCGGGTGATGACGCGGTGCGGTTCTTCTCGCGTCTGGCGCTGGTGATGATGCTGGCTCCGCTGTTGGCTCCGTTGGCGGGTGCGCAGTTGTTGCTGGTGGGTCCGTGGCAGTTGAGTTTTTGGGTGCTGGCGGTGATGTCGGCGCTGAGCTTCGTTCTGGTGTTGGTGTGGTTGCCGGAGAGCCTGCCGGTGGAGGACCGTCGTCGGCAGGGGCCGCGGCAGTTGGTGGCGACGGTGGGTGGTCTGCTGCGTCAGCCGCGTTTCGTGGGTCCGGTGCTGACGATGGGGTTCAGTTTCGGGATGCTGTTCACGTACGTGTCGGCGTTCTCGTTCGTGTCGCAGACGGAGTTCGGTGTCTCGCCGCAGTTGTACGCGGGGCTGTTCGCGGTGAACGCGCTGGGGATGATGGCGGGTACGCAGCTGAACGGTTTCCTGGTGGGTCGTGTGGAGACGCTGCGGCGGCTGGGGATGGGGCTGGTGCTGGCTCTTGCCTCGGTGGGTGTGCTGGTGGTGCTGGCTCTGCTGGGTGTGGCCCAGTTGTGGATGGTCGTGGCGTTGCTGGCGCTGATGATGCTCAGTGTCGGGTTCATCATGCCGAACGCGACGGTGACGGCTCTGGACGGGCAGCCGGCGGCGGTGGCGGGTACGGCCTCGGCGTTGATGGGTGCGTTGCAGTTCGCGCTGGGCGGTGGTGTGGCGTCGCTGGCGGGGCTGACGGAGACGGGTGAGCCGTCGTTGGTGAGTATGGCGGTGGTGATGGTGTCGGTGGCGGTGCTGTCGCTGCTGGCGTATGTGTGGTCGGTGCGCACGAAGGTGCGGTGACCGTTTTCGGTGGTGTGGGCCCGGGTGCCGTGGGTGGGGTGCCTGGGGCCCTGGGGTTGTGGTGCGCTGCGGGGTGGTCGCGGTCGTGTGGTGCCGGGTCGGGTGGGTGGGCAGGTGGTGTGTGCTGGGGCGTTGTGGGTCTGCGTTCCGGGTTGCCGTGTGGTGGGGAAATGGGCACAGTAGGTCGCAATCCCCCGATTGAGGTGGGCCGGTCCGGCCTGTCTTCCGATGCGGCAAGAGGATGAGTGGGTATGGGCGATCCGAGTGTCACTCCTGGTATGTGGGCTCGGGGTCTTTCCGGGTTGAGCGACCTGGTGTACGGGGTGGCCACGGAGGAGGCCCATGCCGAGGTGTTCTCCGTGCGCGGTGAGCGCGGCCGGTGGGAGCGGGTGAAGGCCGGTGGGTTCGCCACGGAGGTGACGGCGGTCGCCAAGGGTTTGGTGGCGGCTGGTGTGGGTGAGGGCGACCGGGTTCTGGTGGTGTCGGGGTCGCACCAGGAGTGGGTGCGGTTGGCGTTCGCCGTGTGGTCGGTGCGTGCGGTGTTGGTGCCGTTGCCGGAGTCGGTGTCGGCGGAGCGTTTGGTGCATGTGGTGCGGCAGACGCGTCCGGCTGCTGTGGTGGTTCAGGGTGAGCGGTTGTTGCGCACGGTGTCGGGTTTGCAGCGTGAGTTGCCGGACCTGGGTCGGGTGTGGCGGATGGATACGGGTCTGGCGGATGTGGTGACGCTGGGTGCGTACATGGATGCGTCGTCGGTGCGGTTTCGTCGGGATGGGGCGGTGGCCGAGGACATGGCGGTGGTGCTGTATCCGGTGAGTACGGTGTCGCGGTCGACGCGGGGTGTGGTGTTGTCGCACGGGGCGTTGTTGTCGGCGGCGGCGGATGTGGTGGACCGGATGTGGCCGCGGTTGTCGGAGTTGCCTGAGGGTCGGGCGAGCACGTTGTTGGATCTGCCGTTGTCGCAGATCTCGGGGTTGGCTTCGTTGGTGGCGTGCATGGTGGGGCGTGTGCGTGTGGGGTTGGCCGGTGCGACCGGGTTGATGCGGCAGGTGGAGGCGTTCAAGCCGACGGTGCTGGTGTGTTCGGCCGGGGTGTTGCAGGGTGTCTTCGCCGTTGAGCGGGGGAGTGCGCGTTCGACGGGGTGGGACTCGTTGGGCACGTTCAACGCCGCGGTGGAGTCGGCGGTGCAGTTCGACCGGTCGCCGCGCAGGAGTGCGTGGCGGCGGTTGTCGCGGTCGATGTATGACTGGCAGTTCTCGCGGGTGCGGGAGTTGTTCGGTGGCCGGGTGCATCTGGCGGTGTGCTGGGGCGGTGGGTTGTCGGACCGGTTGGATTCCTTCTTCGGTGGTGTGGGGATTCCGGTGGTGCAGGCGTTCGGTACGGCTGAGGTGGCGGGTGTGTTCGTGGCCGGTGCTGTGGGGGATCGGGTTCCGGGGACGGTGGGGCGTGCTCTGGAGGGTCGTGAGGTGTGGGTCTCGCGTGAGGGTGAGATCCATGTGCGCGGCGGTGCGGTGTTCTCGGGGTACTGGGGTGAGGGTGAGGCCTCGCGGAGTGCGTTCCGTGAGGGGTGGTTGGCGACGGGGTACGCGGGTGAGGTGGACGCGGACGGGGTCGTGAGTGTGGTGGGCCGGTTGCGTGTGCAGGCGGCGACGGAGGAGTTGGCTGGGCGGTTCGTGGCGCGTGGGGCGGATGATGTGCGCGCGTTGGAGGGCCGTGTGTTGGAGGGGTCTGAGGGGCGGGGGCGTGCTCTGGA
This sequence comes from Nocardiopsis synnemataformans, assembly GCF_965343085.1. Lineage (NCBI taxonomy): Bacteria > Bacillati > Actinomycetota > Actinomycetes > Streptosporangiales > Nocardiopsidaceae > Nocardiopsis > Nocardiopsis synnemataformans. The sequence continues at coordinate 22,733 of NZ_CBDRFA010000033.1, forward strand.
GGGTCGGCCGGTGCAGGAGCAGCGTGGGTCTGAGGGGCGCGGGGCTGTGGAGGGCGTGTCGCGGCGTGGGTCGGACGCGCGTGCTGTGGAGGGGCGTGCATTGGAGGCTCCGGTGGAGCAGGAGCCCGGTGCGGTCTCGGGTGGGGGTTCGGGGGAGATGTTGGCGGTGACGGCCGCGTTCGCGGCGGTGGATCCGCTGGGGGGCGGGGAGCCGGCTGTGGTGGAGCCGCAGGAGCAGCGTGTGGAGCGGGGGGATGCGGAGCTGGTGGCGGAGTTCGAGGCGCGGTTGCGCGCTCATCCGTTGATCAGTCAGGTGTTGGTGATCGTGGAGGGGCGGCCGTTCGCGAGTGCGTTGGTGACGTTGGTGCGTGACCAGTTGGAGTACTGGCGGTTGGTGAACGGTCGTCCGTTGGCGATGGCGGCGGAGGAGATCGCGGGGGACCGTGATCTGCTGCGTGAGGTGCAGGGGTTGGTGTACGAGGCTAATCGGAGTGTGCCGCGTCATCTGGCGGTGCGGTCGTTCCATGTGTTGGCGGAGGAGTTCACGGTGCAGTCGGGGTTGCTGCACGCGTCGGGGGAGTTGCGTCGTGAGGCGGTTCTGCGGGCGTTCGCGGAGGAGATCGACGGGTTGTACCGGGTGCGTCGTGAGCAGCAGTAGGTAGTAGCGGGCGGTGTTGGGGGCCGTGGTCCGGACCGGGTGGTCTGGGCCGCGGCTTTTGGTGTATGGGGTGGGGGCTCGGTGCTGGAGGCGGTGGGTGCCCGTACTGGTCGGGGGTTGCTCGGTGTGGCTGTGGCTGTGGTGGTGCTGTGGGCGCTGGACACCGTGCTCTTGGAGCGGTGCGGTGCGGGTCCGGCGTGCCCTGGCCGTCGCCGGGATCCTGGGTGTCGCGCCGAGCCCGTGTGATCGGCCGGTGGTCGCCGGGGTTACTGGCCGTTGAGGAAGGCCAGGACGGCCAGGACGCGGCGGCTGTCGTCGGAGGAGGGCGGCAGATCGAGTTTGGTGAAGATGTTGTTGATGTGCTTGCTGACGGCTTTTTCGGTGATGTAGAGGCGTCCGGCGATGGCGGAGTTGGAGCGTCCTTCGGCCATTTCGGAGAGGACCTCGCGTTCTCGGGGGGTGAGTTGGGCGAGGGGGCCGCTCTGGTCCTGGCGGGCGAGGAGTTGGGAGATGACGGCGGGGTCCATGGCGGTGCCGCCGTCGGCGACGCGGCGGACGGCTTCGATGAACTGGCCGATGTCGAAGACGCGGTCCTTGAGCAGGTAGCCGACGCCGCCGGTGTCGTCGGAGAGCAGTTCGCGGGCGTAGAGCTGTTCGACGTGCTGGGAGAGCACGAGGATGGGCAGGCCGGGGATCTGGGTGCGGGCGGCGATGGCGGCTTGGAGGCCTTCGTCGGTGAAGGTGGGGGGTAGGCGCACGTCGACGACGGCGACGTCGGGTTTGTGGTCGGTGAGGGCGGTGTGCAGGTCGGGGCCGTTGTCGACTGCGGCGACGACGGTGAAGTCGTGTGCTTGGAGGAGGCGGATCAGTCCGTCTCGGAGGAGGGCAAGGTCTTCGGCGATGACAACGCGCACGGGATCTCCAGGGTCACGATGGTGGGGCCGCCCGGTGGGCTGGTGAGGTTCATCGTGCCATCGAAGGCGTCCAGGCGCCTGCGGATACCGGCCAGGCCGCTGCCGGGGGCGGGGTTGGCGCCGCCGGTGCCGTTGTCGGTGACGGTGATGACGAGGCGGTTGCGGCCGTGGTTGATGTGGATCCAGGCGTGGGTGGCGTGGGCGTGTTTGGCGGTGTTGGTGAGGAGTTCGGCGATGGCGAAGTAGGCGGCGGACTCCACGGGGTCGGCGGGGCGGCCGTGGAGGTCGATGGTGACGGTGATGGGCAGGTGGTGGGTGAGGGCGAGGGCGTGGACGGCGCCGTGCAGGCCGCGTTCGACGAGGACGGGCGGGTGGATGCCGCGGACGAGGTCGCGGAGTTCGGTGAGGGCGTGGCGGGTGGTTTCGCGGGCCTCGGTGAGCATGGCGCGGGCGGTTTCGGGGTCTTTGTCGACGATTTGTTCGGCCATGCCGAGGTTCATGCCCAGGGCGACGAGGCGGGCTTGGGCGCCGTCGTGGAGGTCGCGTTCGATGCGGCGGATCTCGGAGGCCTGGGTGTCGATGGTGTGGGCGCGGCTGGTGGCCAGGTGGGCGACGCGGGCGGTGAGGCGGGCTTTTTCGGAAGGGGCGAGCAGGAGGCGGTTGAAGCGTAGGTAGGTGTCGGCGGCCAGGGGGATGAGGAGCCAGCCCAGGGTGATGAGGGAGAGGGCGGGGATGAGGATGATGAGTTGGTTGAGGGTGGTGGTGGGGGTGTAGGTGTCGTAGAGGGTGGGGCCGGTGAGGTTGAGGGCGAAGAGGAGTTGTTCGATGCCGTGGGCGATGAGGGTGAGGGGGATGGCGACGAGGAGGAAGCTGGCGGCTCCGGAGATGAGCCAGAGCAGGTCTCTCCAGGTGGCGGGGTCGGTGATGATGGCGGTGCCGCGGCGGGTGATGCCGGTTGGGGGGATGGGGCGGTAGGCGGAGGCGATGGGGCGGTGGAGGGGGCGGGGGGCGGGGCTGGGTAGGCCTGGGGTGGCGGTGCGGTCTCGGGGGGTTTTGCTGTTTTTGATGAGCAGGTGGCTGAGGGTGCGGCGTTGGCTGTCGGCGAGGGTGCGCAGGAGGGTGCCGGTGAGGATGACGAAGGGCAGGCCGATCCAGGTCAGGGTGAGCACGGCTGAGACCAGGACGAGGGGGAGCAGGAGGAGGGCGGCGATGTTTTGGGAGAGCAGGAGGAAGAGGTAGGCCAGGGTGGTGAGGCGGCCTGCGCGGTGGTGGGGTGCGTTGGCCATGGGTGGTTCTTCCGTTCCTGCGTGTGCGGGTGCTGGTGTCTATTGTGTCCTGTTCGTGGGTGTGGGTGCGGTGGTGAGGGCTCCCCTGTCGGGTGGTGGTGGCGCGGGGTCGCACGCACCGGTGAGGAGGGCTCCCGTGGTGCGCGGGGGCCCTCCTGTCGGGTGTGTGGGGGTCTTTCAGGGCCAGCGCATGTCGGTGGCGGGGCCCAGGTCGTTGACGCGGGTGGTGGTGTGGGCGTCCAGGGCCTTCTTGAGTTGGTCCCAGGACTGCTGGGGGGTGTTGTCGGTGTTGGTGCAGCTGCGTTGTTGGCAGGCGGTGTGCTGGGACATGGCTCCGGCGAAGCGCAGGGGGTCGTTGGCGTTGGTGTGGCCCCAGCGGCTGATGTTGGCCCACTGGGTGGCCTGGATGCCGTCGGTTCGGTAGATCTGGGGGATGACGTGGACGCGGGGGTTGCCTCCGCCGGCCATGTGGTGGACGTCGGCCAGGCTCCAGCCGTTGGCGCAGTTGCCGGAGCCGGTGGTGGGGCAGGAGTCGGCGGAGTTGGCGGCGTAGAGCGGTGTGGTGGTGGCCTTGGTGTAGGCGGTGAGCCAGTCGCGGGCCCAGGTGGGGGTGGACCAGGAGGGTTCGGCGTCCAGTGCGGCGGTGATGGTGACGGCGTCGGTGGTGGAGGCGTCCTGGACGGTGGTGACCAGGTCGGCCCAGCGCTGTCCGGCGTGGGTGCCGGTGACGCCGCCGTCATCCTTGTTGTTGACGCCCAGGGCCAGGTGGGCGCTGGCCTGGTCGGTGCGGCACTCGGTGAAGCCCTGGGCCCAGTGGTGGGCGTAGGCGGCGGCTTTGGTGTAGGCGGAGCGGGGTGTGGTGGAGTTTCCCGCTCTGCCGGGTTCTCGTAGGGTGTCGTTCTTTTCCTGGGTGCCGAAGAAGAGGATGCGCGGGCCGGTGGCGCCGGTGCGTCCTTCGGTGCATCCGGCTTGGTGGGCGTGGGTGGAGGTGGCGTCGGTGAGGGGGACGTAGCGGCTGGTGGTGTGGCCGGGGTAGGTGGCGGTGGTGGCGTGGGCTGGGACGCCCAGGGTGGTCAGGGCGGCGGCGAGTGCGGTGGTGGCGAGCAGTCGTGCGGTGGAAGCCATGGGGTCATTGTGTGGGAGAGTGACTGATTGCGCACGCATAGTGATATGGGTGGCGTGTTCGGTGTTTGTGGTGGTGCGGCGGCCGCGGGTTCGGGTTTTTGGCGCAACTCGCCGCCGACGATTTCCCGTGGGTTGCCACGACCTGTGATGATCAGGAGTGTGTGGCGTGAACTGATCCTGGAGATGTATCCCGAGGCCGATCTGAGCGATCCGGCCGATGAGGTGACCCTGGCCGAGGTGGAGAAGCACCTGATGCTGCCTTTGCCCTTCGAGTTGGCCTCGTTGCTGCGCGAGACCGACGGGGTGACCAACGAGTACGGGGACGCGGTGGTGTGGAGTGCGCGGCGTCTGGTGGAGGACAACCTGGCGATGCGCCGGGAGCCGGACTATCTGGAGTTGTACGCGCCCTTCGACGAGATGATCTTCTTCGGCGACTCCGACATGGGGCCGCAGTTCGCCTACGTGCACACCGACTACGGTCCGGGGATCGTGGTGTGGGATCATGAGAGCGACCGGCGACGCCTGGTGGTGGTGTCGTTGCGCGACTACCTGGCGCGGTGTCTGATCCAGGGCAACTCCTGGTTTCGTTGAAGTGTGGTGAGAGTAGGACCATGTCGGAGCATGGCGGGGTTGGCGTCGTCGTTCAGGGCCGGGAGGTCGCGGATTTTCCCGAGTGGGCTCCGGAGGCGGCGCGCGGCCGGGTGCGGCGGATCACCGTGACGGGTGAGGAGGTGCTGCACCGGCGGGGTGTGGATGTGGCGCCGGGGATGCTGGGCGGCGCGGAGCTGGCCGAGCTCATCGACGACATGTTCGTGACGATGTACGCGGCCGAGGGTGTGGGGTTGGCGGGCAGCCAGGTGGGGGTGGACCTGCGGGTGTTCGTCTATGACTGCCCTGACGATGACGGTGTGCGCCATGTGGGGCACGTGGTCAACCCGGTGCTGGACGAGCGTGACTTGGATGACGCGGTGGTGGTGGAGTCCGAGGGGTGTTTGTCGGTTCCGGGGCCGCACGCGGACCTGGGGCGGGCCGAGCACGCCACGGTGCGGGGGCTGGACCGGGACGGCAGTCCCGTGGTCGTCAGCGGCAGCGGTTACTTCGCCCGGTGTTTGCAGCACGAGACCGATCACACGCTGGGGCGGTTGTACGTGGACCGGTTGAGCGTGCGCGAGCGCAAGCGGGTGCTCAAGAAGATGAACGAGATGGCGAACGACGTGTTCGCGCGTCGTGAGGAGCGGGCCGAGGAGTTGGCGCGGGAGTTCGCTGGCTGATCGGGGTCGCGTGGGGGTGTTCCGGGTGCGGGACGCCCCCTTTTTTTGTTGTACGGGGGTGGTTGGTTTGGGTGGGTGTGGGAGGTCCTTTGGCTGGGTTGGCGGGCCGAAGTGGTGGGCGTGGGGGCTCCATTGGGGGCAAATGGCTCCTTTTATGGCCCTGTTGGCGGGGGTTGTGGCCTTTTCGTGACCGTGGAGGGCGGTAGATTGCCCGGCATGCGTAACGGGGACGAGGTCGGCCAGGAGCCGACGCAGCGTGTGGTCATCTACACCGACGGGGCGTGCAGCGGCAACCCCGGTCCGGGCGGATGGGGGGTGTGGCTGCGCTACGGCGGCCACGAGAAGGAGCTGTACGGGGGCGAGGAGCAGACCACCAACAACCGGATGGAGCTGATGGCGGCGATCCGGGCGCTGGAGAGCCTGCGTCAGCCGCTGCCGGTGCTGGTGCACACCGACTCCTCCTACGTGCGCAACGGGATCACCTCGTGGCTGCACAACTGGAAGCGGCGGGGATGGCGCACGGCCGACAAGAAACCGGTCAAGAACGTGGACCTGTGGCAGCGCCTGGACGAGGTCGCCTCGCGCTATGAGGTGGAGTGGCGCTGGGTGCGCGGGCACAGCGGGGACGAGGGCAACGAGCGCGCTGACGCGTTGGCGCGGCGCGGACGCGACGAGGCCGCCGGGGTGTAGGGGCGGCCCTGCCGCTTGCGGGCGGGCCGCTGTCCCTGCCGGAGCAGCGGGGAGTCGTCGCGGGGGTGGCGGGTGCGAGAGCGGCGACAACCCCGTGTCCACCCTGGACGGGGGCCGGGCTCCTTCGCCAGCCGGGGTGAACACATCAAGGTAGGGCACTGGGAGCGGGAGGAAGCGCGATGGAACTTGCCCGGCAGCAGGAGCTGGTGCGTGAGATGGTCCTTGAGCTGGTCGAGGCCGCCCCGGAGGGCTGGACCTCGATGAGTTACCGGTATGAGTACATCGGCGGCGTCGCGGCGATCGAGAACCTCGTGACCTTCGAGGACGGGGAAACGAAGAGGAAGCGCCATCCGCGCTCCGTCGACAAGAAGGCCGACACCCTCAAGAGTGAGATGTACCAGGAGGGCAGGGGGACGTGGCTCGCCATGTCGGTTTTGGTGACCGGGCCCGGGAAGTTCGAGGCGAGGTTTCATCACGACAGGGATCTGGGGGTCCACCCGATTCCTCCGTCGCCGGAGAGCTACGTCTTCGAGCTGAGGAAGTTCCCCCGGGATGAGGACGCGATCTCCGACTGGCTCAGGGAGAGGATCGGCCAGGCGCGGAGCTAGGGCCCGTTCTTCGAACGGTTTCCTGTGCCGCTGGGGCCGCTGGGGCCGGTGGGACGGGGGTCGAGGAGGGTCACCACCGGATACCGCCCCCTGTACCGGTGTGGCGCGGGCGGGACGAGGCAGCCGGGGCGCGGGGGGCGTGTGGGCGGCGAACGCGGGTGTTCGCCGCCTTCGTCGTGTGTTCAGCCCGTCTCGCGCGCCAGGGCGTTGACCATCAGGCGGCGCGGGCCTGGGCCCGCGGCGGCCAGGGTGTCGTCGGGGTTGGACAGGGTGCAGGTGTCCAGGGACAGGCAGCCGCAGCCGATGCAGTTGGTGAGGTCGTCGCGCAGGCGGATGAGTTGGCTTATGCGGGCGTCGAGTTCGGTGCGCCACTGCTGGGACAGGCGGGCCCAGTCGTCGCGGGTGGGGGTGCGGTTGTCGGGCAGGGTGTCCAGGGCCTGGCGGATGCGCGCCAGGGGCATGCCCACGCGTTGGGAGATGCGGATGAAGGAGACCCGGCGCAGGGTGTCGCGGCGGTAGCGGCGCTGGTTGCCGGCGGTGCGGCGGCTGTGGATCAGGCCCTGGCGTTCGTAGAAGTGCAGGGCTGAGACGGTGACTCCGGCGCGTTCGGCGACCTGACCGACGGTGAGTTCCTTGACGATGGGTGCCACGTCCTCATCCTAGGGCGTGGCCGGTGGTGCGGTGGATGCCGGTGAGGGCGTACAGGCGTGCGTAGGCGCCGCCGCGGACCAGGAGTTGGTGGTGGGTGCCGGTTTCGGTGACGCGTCCCTTGTACAGGAGCAGGATGCGGTCGGCGGTGCGGGCCAGGGTGGGTTGGCGTGTGAGGGTGAGCAGGCCGGTGTCGGGTGTGGTGGGCGGGCAGGCGTGGTCGTGGACGGGCGGGTCGGTGAGCACGAGCAGGCGGGTGTTGGTGCGCTGGGCGTAGAGGGCGCGGGCCTGGTGGACGCGGGGGAGCAGGGCGGGGGGTAGGGCGTCCAGGGGTGTGTGCAGGCGGTGCGTGTCCAGGCGGGTGTGGGCCAGGGCGTGGGCCAGGTGGGGGTCGTCGGTGTCGGGTGTGCTCTGGCCGGTGATGGTGTGGGCCAGGGTGGGGCGGGGGGTGAGGATGTGGGCGCGGGTGTGGGTGGCCAGGCGTCCGTGGGTGGGGGCGGCCTGGCCGGTGAGCAGGCGGGTCAGTGCGGTGGTGGCCTCATGGGTCAGGCCGACCAGGGCGACGTGTTCGCCGGGGTGCAGGGTCAGGTCGAGGTGGTCCAGGTGGCGGGTGCGGTCGTGGGTGAGGGACACGTCGTGGAACTCCACCAGGGGTGGCAGGGGGGCGGTGCTGTGGTCGGTGGTGCGGCGGAGTTTGCCTCGGTTGGAGATCCTCACGGGTGTCCGTTCGTGTGGTGTGGTCGTCACCAGCCTGGGATTGTCCTGCGCGGGTGAGAGTTCTCGTGATCTGTTCGTGTCCTTGGTCTCGCTGGGTGGAACGGCTGGTGGGGCTGGTTGGTTCCCGGGCGGTGGCAGGAAGGGTGGGGTGGGCGACCTTGCGGCCGTGGGGTGGGGGGCGCTGGGATGGGTGGCATGGGGCACGAGGTGGTCATCGTCGTCTTCGACGGTGTGCAGAGTCTGGACGTGACGGGGCCGTTGGAGGTGTTCTGCGGTGCCGCTCAGGCGCCGGGGGCGCGTTACCGGGTGCGTACGGCGTCGTTGGGCGGTGGGGCGGTGACCTCTTCCAGCGGGTTGGGGTTGGTGCCGTCGGTGGCGTTGGAGCGGGTGGGGCGTGTGGACACGCTGGTGGTGCCGGGGGGTGAGGGGGCTCGGTGCCCGGACGGGGAGTTGGTGGAGTGGTTGCGGGTGCACAGCGGCGGCGCGGGGCGGGTGGCATCGGTGTGTACGGGGGCGTTCCTGCTGGCGCGGGCGGGGGTGTTGGACGGGTTGCGGGCCACAACGCACTGGGCGCACTGTGAGCGGTTGGCGCGGGAGTTTCCGCGGGTGCGGGTGGAGTCCGAGCCGATCTTCGTGCGTCAGGGGCGGGTGGTGACGTCGGCGGGGGTGTCGGCGGGGGTGGATCTGGCGTTGGCGTTGGTGGAGGAGGATCTGGGGCGGCAGGTGGCGTTGGCGGTGGCGCGTCATCTGGTGGTGTTCCTGCGCCGTCCGGGGGGTCAGGCGCAGTTCTCCGCGCAGTTGTCGGCGCAGGTGGCGCAGCGCCCGGCGGTGCGGGAGGTGCAGCACTGGATCGCCGAGCATCCCGAGCGTGAGGCGTCGGTGGAGGCGTTGGCGCGGCGGGTGGGGTTGTCTCCGCGTCAGTTCGCGCGGGTGTTCGCGCGGGAGGTGGGGTGTACGCCGGGCCGGTACGTGGAGCGGGTGCGGTTGGAGGCGGCGCGGCGGTGGTTGGAGGAGGGGGAGGCGTCGGTGGTGGCGGTGGCGCGGCGGTGTGGGTTCGGTACGGCTGAGGCGATGCGGCGGTCGTTCGTGCGCAATCTGGGGTGTCCTCCGGCGGAGTACCGGGCCCGTTTTCGGGGTGTGTGAGCGAGGTGTCCTCGCCGGTGGCGGTGGGGGTGCGGAGAAAGGGTGTGGTGTGTGGTGCGTGCGGCGATCGTGCTGTTCGAGGGTGTGACCCTGTTGGACGCGGTGGGCCCCTATGAGATGTGGGCGGGGTTGCCGGGGGTGGAGGTGGTGTTCGTGGGTGCTGAGCGCGGGCCGGTGCGCGACAGCGGTGGTCGGGGAGCTCTGGTGGCCGACGCCGCGTTCGGGGAGGTGGGGGAGGCCGATGTGGTGTGTGTGCCGGGCGGCCCGGGGCAGGCGCGGCACATGCGGGGCGGTCCCCTGGTGGAGTGGGTGCGGAGGGTGGATGCCGCCAGCAGGTGGACGACGTCGGTGTGCACGGGGTCGCTGATCCTGGCCGCGGCGGGGTTGTTGCGGGGCAGGCGGGCGACCTCGCACTGGTTGGCGGTGGAGCAGTTGGGGCGCTGGGGTGCGCTTCCGGTGAAGGAGCGGGTGGTGGTGGATGGCAGGTACGTCACCGCCGCCGGGGTGTCGGCGGGCATCGACATGGGGTTGATGCTGGCCGAGCGGATGGCGGGGCGGGAGATGGCGCAGCTGGTGCAGTTGGCCACCGAGTACGACCCGCGGCCGCCTTGGGAGGCGGGGTCGCCGCGGACCGCTCCCGCGGAGCTGGTGGCGAGTGCGCGTGCGCACTCGCGGTTCCTGTTGGAAGGCGCGTGAGCGCTCTCCTCGGGTGCCGGGGTGCCGGGGTGCCGGGGTGCCGGTGAGGGGGTGAGCACGGTCACGGGGCGGCGGGCGCCGGGAGGGGGTAGGAACACCACACCTGTTTCCCCCGAGGTGAAGGAGTGTGTGGCCGTGGAGCATGTCGCCACCGTGGACGCCAGCGTGCGCAGCATCGTGAGGCAGTACCGGAATTTCGCGGACGGCTACGCCCAGGACGCGGCTCCTGCGTACGCGCGTATCGCCCGGGCCCTGGCCGGGGACGAGCGGGTGCTGGAGCTGGTCGCCTCCCTGCCCGCGGGCAACAAGCGCCAGCCCAACCTGTTGCTCGGCGCGGTGCGGTTCCTGGGCGGGCCGGTGGGCGAGTGGGAGGACTTTCGCGCCTGGCTCCTGGAGCACTGGGAGGCGGTGCGCGCGGTGGTGCTGGAGCGCCACACCCAGACCAACGAGGTGCGCCGGTGCGCCACCCTGCTGCCCGTCCTGTCCTTGTTGGAGGGGCCGTTGGCGCTGGTGGAGGTGGGGGCGTCGGCGGGGTTGTGCCTGTACCCGGACCGGTACCGCTACTCCTTCGACGGCGGGGCGCCCATCGGCCCGGCCCAGAGCCCGGTGCTGTTGGAGTGCGCGACCTCGGGTGCGGTTCCGGTGCCCGAGCGGGTGCCGCGGGTGGTGTGGCGGGCGGGGATCGACCTGAACCCGTTGGACGTGCGCCGCGAGGAGGACGTGCGGTGGTTGGAGGCGCTGATCTGGCCGGGGCCCTATGAGGACCAGCGGCGGGAGCGGCTGCGGGCGGCGGCGCGGGTGGCGGCGGTCGAGCCGCCCGTGTTGGTGGCCGGTGACCTGGTGGAGGAGTTGGGTGCGGTGGCGGCGCGGGTGCCCGCGGGGGCGCGGTTGGTGGTGATGCACAGCGCGGTGCTGGCCTACCTGGATGAGACTTCGCGGGATGCGTTCGTGGAGGCCGTGCGGGGGTTGGACGGGCATTGGGTGTCGAACGAGGGTGCGCGTGTGCTGCCCGCTCTGGAGGGTCCGCGCCCGCGGGTGGGCACCGACTTCGCGTTGGCGTTGGACGGGCGTGTGGTGGCCTTCGCCGGTGAGCACGGGCAGCGGTTGACCTGGGCGGGCTGAGGCGGCCGGTGTGTGGCCCCACCCCCGGGCGCCGGGGGTGGGGCCGTTGTACTTACCAGGGGTGGGGGTGGGCGTCGACCTCGGCGATGAGTTGGGCCTTGCGTTCGGGGGGCAGGAAGGAGGCGGTGAAGGAGTTGCGGGCCAGTTGACGCAGCTGGTCGGCGTCCAGGCCCAGGTGGGTGTGCAGGGCCTGGTAGTTGTCGTGGACGTAGCCGCCGAAGTAGGAGGGGTCGTCGGAGTTGACGGTCACCAGCAGTCCGGCGTCCATCAGGGCGGGCAGCGGGTGCTGGTCCAGGGCGGGTACGGCGCGCAGGCGCACGTTGGACAGCGGGCACACGGTCAGTGGGATCTGGGTGGCGGCCAGGTGGGAGACCAGGCCAGGGTCCTCCAGGCAGCGGATGCCGTGGTCGATGCGTTCGACGCCCAGGAGGTTGAGGGCCTGCCAGACGTAGGAGGCGGGGCCCTCCTCTCCGGCGTGGGCGACGCGGCGCAGGCCCAGGTCGCGGGCGGCGGCGAAGACCTCGGTGAACTTCTCGGGCGGGTGGCCGACCTCGGCCGAGTCCAGGCCGACGGCGCTGATGTGTTCCAGGTGGGGTCGGGCCTGGTGGAGGGTGTCCAGGGCTTCGGTGGCGGGGCGGTCGCGCAGGAAGCACAGGATCAGGCTGGTGCTGATGTTGTGGGTGTGTTCGCTGGTTTTGAGGGCGGTCATCAGGCCGTTGACGACGGTGTCCAGGGCGATGCCGCGGCCGGTGTGGGCCTGGGGGTCGAAGAAGATCTCGGCGTGGCGTACGCCCTGGGCGGCGGCGCGGTCGAGGTAGGCGTTGGCCAGGTCGGTGAAGTCGGCTTCGGTGCGCAGGACGTCCATGAGGGCGTAGTACAGGTCCAGGAAGGACTGTAGGTCGGTGAAGGAGTAGGCGCGGCGTAGGGAGTCGACGTCGGGGTGGGGCAGGGTCAGGCCGTTGCGTCGGGCCAGGGTGAAGGCCAGTTCGGGTTCCAGGGTGCCTTCGATGTGGACGTGGAGTTCGGCCTTGGGGATGGGCATGGCGGTGGTCGTTGCCTTTGCGGTCGGGGTTGTGTGTTGGCCATTGTGGCTGATGGGTGGGGGTGCCCTGGCCGGATCGGCGTGGGTTGTGGAGCACATGTGAGGGCCCGGCCCGCGCGGGGTTGCGGGGCCGGGCCGGGTGGGTGCGCGAGGTTACTTGCGGCCTGGGCGGTCGTCGCGGCCGGGGGTCCAGTTCAGGGCGCTGGCGCGTTCCATGAACTCCTCGACGGTCAGGTCGCCGCGGGCGAAGCGGTCGGCCAGGGTGCGGCGGGCCTCCTCCTCGGGTGAGGCGGGGCGTGGCGCCCAGGGCGGGCGGTGGCCGCGGCGGGTCAGGGCGAGGGCCAGTGCGCCGATGAGGGCGATGGTGAGCAGGCAGAACATCAGGGCTCCTGGGAAGAGGAAGGCGGGCGGTCCCTGCTCCCAGTGGGGGTGGGCGGCCAGGGTGGTTGCTGCGGTGATGGTGTTCATGGGTTCACTGTGTCCGGGGCGGGGGTCGCGGTCGTCACCCCGGTGTCGACACCTGTGCTGCGCCCGGGTGCGTAGGGCGCCTACGCCTGTGGTGCCACGACAGGGCGGGGCGGGCGGCCTAGGGTCGTGGTGTGAGTGGTGACAGGCGTGTGCGCCGGGTGGTCGGGGATCTGGCGCTGGGTGTGGTGCTGGGTGCGGTGGCGGTGGGGTTCGTGCGCGGCGAGTTGGTGTGGCAGCGGCGCGGGGGCGGGCACGGTCCGTGGCGGGGCGGGCCGCCTGCGGGGTGGGATGTGGACTGGGGTGCGGAGGTGGTGGGGTTGGTGGGTGAGGGGTTGAGCAACGAGGAGATCGCGGCCCGTTTGGTGGTCTCTCCGGCGACGGCGCGCACGCACGTGAGCCGGGTGATGGTGAAGTTGGGGGCTCGGGACCGGGCGCAGTTGGTGGTGTTCGCCTTTCGGGCCGGGCTGGTGCGCTGAAGGGGGCGCCGGGTAGGTTCGGCGGCGACCGTGTCGGGTGCGTCGAAGGGGTTGGCTGGATGGGCGTGGATGTGGCTGCGGTGCGGGCGGATACTCCTGGGGCTGAGGAGGCGGCGCATCTGGACAACGCGGGGTCGTCGCTGCCGCCGGATGTGGTGGTGGAGGCGGTGGTGGAGCATCTGCGTCTGGAGGCGCGGGTGGGGGGTTATGCGGCGGCCGAGCTGGCGCAGGCGGGGGTGGAGGGGTTCTACACCGCCGCGGCGCGGTTGGTGGGTGCGCGTCCCGAGGAGATCGCGTTCACCGAGAGTGCGACGCGGGCGTGGGAGTTGGCGTTCGGGTCGGTGGTCTTCGCCGAGGGGGAGCGGGTGCTGACCACGGCCAGTGAGTACCCCAGTAACGCGTTGGGGATGGTCAAGGCGGCCCGTGAGCGGGGTGTGCGGGTGCAGGTGGTGCCCGATGACGCCCACGGGGTGATGGACGTGGGGGCGTTGGAACGCGAGTTGGAGCGGGGCGGGGTGCGGGTGGTGGCGCTCAACCACATGCCCACGCACAACGGGTTGGTCAACCCGGCCGAGCGGATCGGGGCGCTGTGCCGCAGGTTTGGGGTGTTGTTCGTGTTGGACGCGTGCCAGTCGGCGGGCCAGTGGGATCTGGACGTGGAGCGGCTGGGATGTGACGTGTTGGCGGTGACGGGGCGCAAGTTCCTGCGCGGGCCTCGGGGGACGGGGTTTGTGTACGCGCGGTCGGGGGCGGATCTGGGGGAGCCGCCGGTGGTGGACGTGACGTCGGCGCATTGGGAGGGGCAGGGGTATCGGGTGCGCGCGGACGCGCGTCGTTTTGAGAGTTTTGAGCGCAACGTGGCCGGTCAGATCGGGTTGGGTGTGGCCGTGGACTACGCGTTGGCGGTGGGGATGGAGTCCGTCCGGGAGCGGGTGGGCGCGTTGGCCGAGCAGGCCCGGGACCGGTTGGGGCGCCTGGCGGGGGTGCGTGTGTTGGACCGGGGGCTGGTGCGGTCGGGGATCGTGACCTTCGCGGTGGAGGGTGTGGCGGCCGAGGGGGTGCGTGCGGCGCTGGGGGAGGCCGGGGTGCGGGTGAGCGTGTCGCGGTTGTGGAACCAGGTGTGGGAGGACGGTGTGGGGGTGGACGAGGCGGTGCGGGCCTCGGTGCACTACTTCAACACCGATGAAGAGATCGAACGTTTGTCTGATGTCGTAAAGGCGTTCTAATAACCTACTCTCACGTGGCTTTCCTTTGGCTTGCTCCGCGGCTGCGAAGTGGGAGAACCACGTTGTTGGGAGAAATCTGGGAGAGGGCCTTGGTTGGTTCCGAGCGACGGGGAAGGTGGATCACCTTGGTGGCGTTGGTGATCATCTCCGTCAGCGGCACCGCCGTGGTGTAGGGGTAGGCCGTGCGGTAGGGCTCCAGAAGGTGATCGAGCAGTGCGACGGGGGAGTGCGGGTGCAGGTCGGCGCGCAGCCTCATCGAGTTCTCCCAGCGGACCGTGAGCGCCCCCAGGAGCTCCTGGCGCATCATGGCGGTGACGTGGCTGTAGACGCCGCCGATGCCCGGCATCTCGTGCCCCAGCCGGTCGTACTGCAAGACCTCGGGGATGCGATCCTCCTGCATCCAGGTCTTGTGGCTGTGCCGGTTGCCGTGGGGGGTGTAGCCCGGTGCGATCGGCAGCCAGTGCGCTTGGGCCACCTTGTAGCCGTTGTGCCCGCGAATGGGTCTGCCCGGCCAGCCGCCAGCCTCCAGGGGGACGGGCTTGGGGGAGGTCCCCTTGTGGCGCACCGGGGTAATCCCGGTGGCTGCCGGGGCGAAGATCTCGCTGCGCATGCTTCCTCGAAAGTGGTGCGGTGATTGCTGGCCACGGAAGACGAAGACGCCACCCTGGTGAGGGAGGGCGCGCGGGCGGCGGGTGAAGGTGTCGGCGAACCGCTCGATCAGCTCGTCGTCGTCGACGACGTCAGCCAGCTCGGCCGCGGAGAGCAGCGCCTTCTCCATGTCCTCGTCCCACTGCTCGCGGCGCTTGAGGGCCGCCACGAGGTAGCGGTCCACGCGCTTGTGCTTGAGGCACAGGCACCGCTCGCGAACGGGCTGCTTCGTGGTCTTGGCCTGGTGCGCCAGCAGGTCGGCCAGAAAGGGCGGCAGGTCAACGTCGCGGTAGGAGTCGTCCTTGGGCGGCACGCGGTGGAACTCGGCACGCACCTCATGCAGCTGGTGCTCGACGCGCAGTGTGTCGCCGCGCAGGTACTCGCGCTCCAGCCCCACGAGCTCGGCGAACCGGATGCCGGTGTAGGCCAAGGCGATCCCGAAGACGAACTCCTCGCCCCGGCCGGTCAGGAGCGCCATGCGCTCGGCGTGCAACAGCGCCTCCAGAGGGGGCACGGTCACCTTCTCGGAGGCGCGGCGGCCGTAGCTCTTCTTGGCTTTGCCGGCGCGGCGGCCGCGCCCATGGCGCCTTGCAGCCGGGTTCGCCTTCAGCAGCTCAGCGTCGACCGCGTCCTGGAGCATCAGGTGCAGTATGGCCCGAAAGCTCGCGATGCTGGTCTCCGCGTACCCGCGGGCCGCCAGGTTCTTCAGCCAGGTGGTGATGTCCTCGCTGGTGATCTCTGTCAGGGGCGTGTCCGCCCAGGTGCGCGCTTGCTCTGGGGGACAATACGGCAGGATGTGCAGCTCCAGATAGGTGCGATAGCTCTCCTGGGTCGAGATGGCGAGCTCCTGTTCGGGGTACCACCTGCCCGCATATTCGCCCAGAGTGAGGGCTCCGTCCTTCTGGCGCAGGCGCCGGGCGGCCTCGACGACGGAAGGGGCGGACTCGGCGTCCAGGCCCATCCGGATCAAGGCCTCCTTGTTTTTCCCCCAGGTCTCGGCTGCCGTGCGGGTGCGAAAGCGCGTGCCGTCGTCGTCCCAGGCGCAGCTTCCGTAGTTGATGCCGTCGGCCAGCAGGTAGCGGACGCGGAAGTAGGTGCCGTCCTTCTTGCTCGTGTACTTATCGGCGTAGGCCATTCATCAATCCTTGTGGTCTGGTCACAGGGAACGAAGGCCTCTCGCCAGAGGCGAGAGGCCCTTATGGTTGCGGTCGGATGCGGGGCGGTGGGCAAGGCCCTATCCCCTAGGCGGCAATATCGAGCAGCTCCTGGAACAGGCTGATCACAGGCCGTTCTGAGAGCAGTTCAGGGTAGACGGTCGCCAGCGGCGTGGGCCAGGAGGGCAGACCCAGGCTTCCCCGGAGTGCGTTCTGCTCAGAGGGTTTGAGTAGGCGCCCGCACTCATGCAGAGCTACACGCACGGGGGCGAGTGCGGCCGCGAGGATGGTGATGCGGAGCGGGTCGCGTTGGACGTGCGCGGTCAGCGGCTGTCCACACGGAAGTTCGTCTACCACGTAGATCACGTGCCCTGATCCTACGATTCGCTTGTAGACAATCTTCGGTTGTTGCACAGCGTCCCCCCTTTGGAACGGCTGGGCAGGGGGTTAGACCGTATCCCCCAAAAGAGTCATACCGCTACTGCGCAGGCGAAACGCTTCGTAGAGGGTAGCTACTGGCGCGTAGAGTTACCTTTCTCTGTATTCTCATGGGGTTCGAAATCTCCCAAAAGGGATAATTCGGACTTTCTGTCACCATTGTCGTTCGAGGCGTCCTGATCGACCAGGCGCTCCACGAACCCCAGAAACCCCTGCATCACCTCTCGCGCGGCATCCTCTCCGCGCTCATCGGAGAGTTGCTTGAGCGCGTCGGAGAGCTGCTTGCCGATTCTGGTCTCGATCGGATCGGAGGGTGCGCCGTGGTCGATGACCTCAGCGGGTTCGTGATCCACCGGTATCTCGTGGCCATCAGCGATGCGCAGGATCGTACCCAAGGGCCAGTCCAGGGCGTTGTCCAGGGCGCGTAGCTTCTCCGCCTGGTAGGGGAGGGGGCCGTCCTTCTTGGCGTTCTCAATCTGGTACTGGAGCGCGGGACTGGGTCCGCCGCGGGCAGCGACGTCCTGCTGTCGCAGGCCCTTCTTGGCGCGTCGGGCCGACACAGCTTCAGCCACACGGTGCCAGTCGCGGCGGAGCTCGGTCATGGGCCCATGATGCCGGACAGGCTGAGACAGGCGCCACCCGGGTAAGGAAAACCTGGCCTTATTTTATCTTTATCTCAACCTTATCCCGTTTGCCCCAAGGCATCTTGACCTGCGTCTTTGTGGAATATCCCTAGAAAATCACTAGAACCTCTTGTTCTCACCTGAGCCTGTCCCTACTCTAGCCCTATGGCAGGGATCGCACCTCACGTCAGTCTTCGCACACTCCGTCTGAGCAAGCGGATCGAGCTGGAGCTTCTCCACGAGCGCATCTGCGAACTGGGCGAGCGCAGCTGGGACATCGACCACCTCCGCAACGTGGAGCTGGGTCACAAGAAGCCCTCCGAGGCACTCATGGCCGCGTGGGCCATGGCCCTGGGCATCGAGCGCGAGGAGATCCGGACCGACCGGCAGTTCCGCGACCTGCTGGCCGCGAAGGACCTGGCCGCGAAGGCGGTGGCCTGATGGCTGACGAGGCGCTCATCTTTCGTGCCGAGGAGGCCGCGGCCCGCCTCAAGCTCAACCCCGACTGGCTACGCCGCAAGGCCGGCAGGCGTGAGATCCCCGTGCGGATCATCGGGGGCGAGTACGGGTGGACCGCGGAGGACCTCGCCGAGATCGTCGACCTCTTCAAGAAGCCGATGGTCGCCAGCGCGCAGTCGCCCCTGCGCCGCCAGAAGAAGCCCCGCCCCCCGCGCGCCAGCGTGACCGTCCCCGGGTCGGTGTCGACCACACGTGCCGACGCCCGCCCGCTCCGGCCGCGCACGCCCTACCGGGGCGGCGCCGCATAAAACAGCCCCCGCCGGAGGACACCCGGCGAGGGCGATGACCCCGTATCACTGACACGCGAAAGGACGGGACCGTGGACCAGAATACCCAGGTCTCCGACACCCCACACGTACCGACCGCTCCGGCGACGCCGCGCAGGGAGGCCCCGCGCCACCTGTTCGACGGCAACGGCGAGGTCATGAAGACCATCTACGGCACCGAGTCGATGTGGGTCGCGCTGGACCGCGTCGCCACCGGCCGCGAGGGCGCCACGGTCGTGACCTACATGGCCGCCCGCCACACCGAGGACGCCGTCCACCTCACCGGCAAGACCGGCGCGCTCGCCGCCTGGACCCAGGCGCTGAGCGGGCCCGTCACCGCCACCGAGGAGCACGAGGGCGTGCAGACCTACATGATCACCGGATCCCTCAACGCCCGCACGGTCACCATCGTGGCGAGCATCGCCGGAGGGCAGGAGTGATGGCGGCCCAACTTCGCACCCGGCGCGGAGCGGTGGGCCGTCACCACCGCCGCGCCTACGCGGCCGAGGACCTGCACAAGGGCATGTTCGTGGTCGACCCGGACGGGCGCCTGGGCCTGCACGCCGCGAAGGTGCGCGTGGCCGAGGACTCCCACCCGTTGGACCGGTACGACACCAGCAACGTGGTCGTGGACTGGGAGATCCCGGGCACGAACGTGACCGGCCGCTTCTCCGCGCCGCGCCTGGCCCCCGTGTGGGTCGTGGGCGGTGACGGCCGATGAGCGCCTACGTCAAGCCCGAGACCAGCTTCACCAACCCCTACCTGGACTGGACCCCTGCCGAACACGGCGAGGGGTGCACCCAGCAGGGGTGGCAGGTCCGGACCTACGAGCCGACGATGCCGAGGGAGCACGAGCACACCATCGCCCTGCGCGCGGTGTGCACCGAGTGCGGCGTCAGCTACGAGCTGGCTGCTCGCACCGGCGGGCAGGACGAGCACGGCGACCAGGTCGGGCCCTACATCGTCCGCTTCGAGGACCGGCACGAGGGGTACCGGGCCACGCCCGTGAAGGTCGGGGGTCTGTGGCTGCACGCCTGGCGCGGGGTCACCAGACGTTTCGACCCCGATGCGCCCGCGCGCGACTACGCGGCCTACTACCTGACCGCCTCCTCCGCGCCCCCGGCCGACCCGGTCGACGTCATCGGCCTGGTGCACTTCGGCCTGAGCAAGCGGGGGCGCCAGCGCTGGCGTGCCTCGCTGGCTGGCCCCGTGCACACCACCGCCTCCGGGGCGCGCTGGTTCACCGCCCACCAGACGCCCGGAGACGAGCGCCTGTACACCACCCCGCAGGCCGCTGCGCGCTGGATCGCCCGCACCCATAAGGCCCACCAGGAGACCTCATGAAGCTGTTCCCCAACGAGTTGTTCGTGGCCCCCGGCGAGGGGGTGCCGACCGTGCTCATGGTCGTTGAACGCGGGGGCAAGACCGTCTTCGGTCGCATGGTGGTGACGGAGACGCTCACCCCCGAGGAGGTCCAGGAGCGTTACGGCTGGGCCAGCCCGGTGTGGCACTACGCCGCCACCGAGGGCGACCGGGACAAGTTCGCCGCCGAGCCGCGCCAGTTCGCCGACGAAGCCGCGGCCGACGACGTCCCCCTGGAGCTGTGCGTCGAGGGGGAGGACGTGGTCACCCGCAAGCGCGGCTCCCGAGCGCGAGCCTTCGCCCTCCTGGTCGGCGCCTTCCGACACCGCAACGGTGGTGACGCGGCATGAGTGCGCCGAACATCCCCGTGCGCCTGGCCGACCGGCCCACGGTCGGCGGGCTGGTGGTCCCCTGGATCAGCGCCCGCACCGACCGTGGGTACCACCTGGGCAAGGTCTCCAACGTGCGTCGCGAGAGGGCGATCCGCGGGCACCTGTGCCAGTTGGACGGCGAGCTGCTGGACGAGAAGTTCGTCCTGCTGGCCCGCCCCAGCGACCAGGTCGCCGAGTACGTGGCCGAGCCCGCCCTGCACCCCGAGTGCGCGGCCTACTCCATGAAGGCCTGCCCCATGGTGGCCGGACGCATGGAGCATTACCACGCGACGCCGATGGACCTGTCCCAGCGCACCTGCGCGGACCCGGAGCGCCGGTGTGAGGTCGTCTCCGGCCCGGACGCCGCGTTGCGCGCGGGCGCCCCGGCCGAGCCCTGGTTTGCGGTGTGGGCGGACCGGTCGCAGTACCAGCTGGCGGTCGGCCCCGACGGCGCGCTGCTCGGCCTGGTCTACCCGCAGGAGCCGCTGAAGGTGCGCCCGGTCCCCGGGACGGTCTACGCCACCGCCCTGGAGCTGCTCACGACGGGGGGCGCGTGATGATCCTGCTGCGCGAGGAACTCCCGCTGCTCTCCGAGGCCGCGTGCGTGGGCTACCCGCCGGAGTGGTGGTTCTCTCCGAGCCATCACAAGGAGACGACGTGGGCCAAGTCCATCTGCGGGGGTTGCCCTGAGCGCCTGCGCTGCCGGGACTGGGCCGAGACCCACCGCGAGCAGGGCGTGTGGGGCGGCGTCATCCGCGCTCTGGGAACCGAGGACGACGATCCGGCGCCCCTGCCGCCGCTGGCCGAGGGTGAGAAGCGCTGCGACGGCTGCGGCAAGGGCGTCACGAGGCGGCGCAAAGGTCTGTGCACGCCCTGCTACGGGCGGGCCTACCGCTCGGGGCAGTGGGACGACCCGCCGCCCCCGGGTCAGGCCCGCACCGAGCGCGTGGAGAGCTACAAGACCCTCGCCGCGCGCGGTCTGGGCACCGCGGAGATCGCCCTGGAGATCGGCGTGGACGTGCGCACCGTCCGCGAGTACGCCCGGGAGGTGCGCGATGCAGCCTCGATCCCCGCGTGAGACCCCGGCCTTCTCCAACGGCACCGAGGGCGCGGCCTGGATGGGCACGTGGTGCGACACCTGCGTGCACGACGTCGATGCCCGCCGCATGGACGGTCCCGGCTGCGAGCTGGTGTTCATCGCCCTGGAAGGCAAGACCCCGGCCGAGTGGATCGAGACCGCTCCCTTCAGCCTGACCGACCGCTACCAGTGCCTGATGTACCGGCCCGAGGGGGGCGGCGGCGACACCGAGCCGCGGCCGCTCCCCGAACCGCCGGGCCAGATCGGACTCTTCCCGCGCGAGCCCTTCACGGGCACGCGCATGCTCACCCCGCTGCACACGGAGGTGCCAGCATCATGACCGCCTACCTCATCACCTGGCGCGACCCCGGAGGGGAACACGCCACCAAGCGCGACACCTGGTCCGAGGCCATCGGACTGGAGGCCGCGCACTGGGCCGAGAACCCGCACCTGGAGATCGTCGACCCGCGCGTGGACGCGTGCCTCCACTGCCACGCGACCATCACCCAGGCCCTCACGCCCGGCCGGTGGAACGACCGGTTCGGCGACGACATGTGCACGAACCCGGTCGCGCGCTGGCACGAGCCGCCGACGAGGGGGTGGCTGCGGTGATCACCGTGTTCGCGCTCGCGCTTGCCGCGGCCCTCTGCACCCTCGGCGCCGTCCTGCTGGCCCGAGCCCCCGCGTCGCTCCGCGAGGAGGCGCGCCATGTCCACAGCTGAGCAGGACATCGCCACGGCGGCACCGACTCCGGGGATCGAGATCGACTGGCGCGTCTACGGTCGCGGCCGGAGCTACCGGGTCACCTGGCCCACCGGCGGCCGCGCCGAGACGCGCACACCCGAGGAGGCCCGGCTGATCGCCTACGCGCTCACCAAGGTCTACGGCTGGCCGATCACCGACACGACCGAGGAGGATTCCGGTGGCTGAGAAGATCAGCTTCCCTCAGGCGGTGGTCAACGACGTCGCCAAGGCGATCGACGCCCTGGGGCCTTCGCCCGCTCCCGAGGCGGCGAGCCACGCCGTCGCCCAGGCGTTGACCGGCCAGAGCCTGGTCATCAGTCGCACCGTCTACGAGCACGACGACGCCCAGTTCGACGTTGTCGACGGACGCGTCATCACCGAGATGTCGTTCGGGACGCGCTACGCCTGGATCACCAAGCGCCTGGGCCCGCACCACGACCGGCTGTGGGAGGAGGTCCTGCTCGCGCCGGACCTCATCAGCCGTACCCGCTCCGTCCTGAAGGAGGCCAGGGTTCGCTCCGACAGCGGCACCCTGGGTGGCAAGGAGGCCGTGGAGCGCCTGGAGGTCGCCCGGATCGCCGGGCAGATCAGCCAGCTCGACTACCACGAGCGCCGTGCCGAGCTCTACGCCAAGCAGGTGCGCGGGGTCCGGTTCGCCACCATGCTGCACTACCGCGCGCACCAGCTCGGTGAGGCTTCGATGGAGATGGGCCGCCAGCGCGCCCGAGCTCGGGAAGCCACCTGCCAGGCGACGCTCGGACGGTTGGCCCGGGCCGTGGCCGCCCACCGCGACACGGTCACCACGGCCTTCGAGTCTGCCGAGTGGGACGAGCGGTTGTGGGGAGTCCTCGACCAGGAGCAGGTCTCCCTCCCGGGGGCTCCCGGCCAGATCACGCTGACCGAGGCCCTCGCCGAGGGCCGATGGTCCACAGACGGCTGATGCCCCGCCGCCACGGCGGCCGAGACACCGGCCCTCCCCCCTGGGAGCCGACGTGCGGCCAGCTCCTGCTGGCCGCACTCGTCTCCTTCCTTCTCACCCTGGCGGCGCTCCTGCCCGCCGACGCCCCCACCTTGCTACTGGAGGTCCTCCCGTGACCAGTCCCTCCCCCCAGGACCGGCTCGAAACGCTCTTCGCCCAGTTGGGCAGTACCGGACGCCTGATCCTCGACGCCACTCGGTGCGTCCGCGAGGCCACCGACGAGACCGGCGCCGTGATCAACCCCGACGACATCCGCCGCGCCCAGGAGATGCTCACCGAGGCCCAGATGGCCCTCGGCCGCAGCCGCTCCACCCTGGCCGGCATCAAGCGAAACGGAGATACGTGATGCCGCGCACCCTCGCCGAGTGCGGAACTCTCGGCGCCTACCAGCGCCACGTCCGCAACAAGGAGTCCATCGACCGCCTCTGCCGGGTCGCCGGCCGCTTGCAGCGCCCGGTCACACCCGCCGACCTGTGCGACTGCGCCGCCTGCTGCTGCGACCAGGGCGGGGAGCACTGCCGCCAGCGCGGCTGCCGGTTCTGCCTGGACCGGGCGACGCTGATCGGCTAGCCGCCCCACGCAGGGCCCGCCCGGACCGCCACCCGGGCGGGCCCCACCGACCGAAGGAGAGGGAGAGGACCGTGACCGTACTGCTGGAGGCACTCGCCGCGCCGGATCTGGGCATCGCGGACCGGATCATCCTCCTCCACTCCGGAGGCAAGGACTCCGGGGCCATGACCGTCGATGTCGCCGCGGCGGCCGAGCGCGCGGGCGTCCTGGACCGCATCGTGGTCCTGCACAACCCCCTCGGCCTGCTGGAGTGGCCTGGCTCGGACCTCATCGCAGCCGAGCACGCCGCCCACTTCGGGCTGCGCTACGAGGAGAGGGCCTCCGACAAGGACCTGCTTGACCTCGTGCGCGCACGCGGGATGTGGATGGGTCCTGGCCTGGGGCGCTACTGCACCCCCGCCATGAAGCGCAACCCCGGCCACAAGTTCATCACCGAGGCTGTGAGCGAACTCGGCCCCATCGGCCGCCAAGCCCAGGTTCTCTACTGCCTGGGCCTGCGCGCCCAGGAGTCGCCTGCCCGTGCCGAGCTGGCGCCCGTCGCGCCCAACGCCGCCACCTCCGGGCGCCGCCGGGTCACGACCTGGCACCCCATCCTGCACCTGACCGAGGAGGAGGTCTGGGAACGGCACCGCCGCGCGGGCCTGCGCTGGCACGCCGCTTACGACGCCGGAATGAGCCGTTTGTCCTGCTCGCTGTGCATTTTGGCCTCTCTGTCCGACCTGATCCTGGCCTGCCAGCTGCGCCCCGCCCTGGCCACCGAGTACGCGAACGTGGAGTGGGAGATCGGTGACGCCTTCCGCTCCGACATCAGCATGATCGAGCTGATCGCTCGGGCCGACGGCTTCCCCGTTGACACCGAGCGCGTCGCCGTGCTGAAGCTGCGCTCGAGGCACAACCGCGCCGCACGCCGCCTGACCAAGCTGGCCACCGAGTCCAGAACGTTGGCCGAGTGGGCCGAGCGCCACGCCGCCCTGACCAAGCAGTGCCGTGACCTCCAGGCCCGCATGCGCGCCGCCGGGTACGACGGCAGCCTCGACAACTGGAAGCTGGCCTCATGACGGCCGCCCGGGCCCAGCGGATCCTCACCGAGGACGAGTGGGCACACGTGCGCCGGACCCCGCACCTGCGCCTCATCGGGTCTCTGATCATGGGGATCGTCGACCCCGTGGACCTCCCCTCACCGCTGGACGAGCCCATGTCGGAGGAGGACGCCGCGTGGGTGCGCGAGCACGCCTGGACCCCGGGCCTGCGCGCCATCGAGCGCGTCTACCCCTGGGGCTTCCACCGCTGGTGCTCGTGTCAGCGCGGCACCTGCTGGAACTGCCTGAACTACCGGTGCGACATCTGCGTTCACCGCCAGCTGGGCGGTGCCCAGGTGGACACCGGCGCCGGGGTCATCACCACCGGCGCCGGCTATGTCGCGGGCGAGCTGCTGCACCACGAGAAGCAGGCGCCCTGCCGATGGCTGTGTCGCTGCCCGTGCGACAAGACCTCCTCGGCGGACCCCGCGCCTGAGGCCGCACCGCCGGACTCCGACCCCGAGCCGCGGCGTCCCGCGCGCGGCCGCCGCGCCATGCCCTCCACTGCCACACCTCTCTTCGACCTGGAGGACCTGTGATCGACCGCTACGAAGTGCGCCGTCAGGCGCGAGCCCGACACCGCGCCGAGGGCACCCCGCCGTGGATCACCGGCGAGACGCTGCCCTCCGGATGCAGACAGTGCAGCTACGCACGCCACGAACACGGCGAGGGCGGACGCCACCAGCACGCCTACGAGGTGCCGACCGACAAGGACATCAAGGAGCGCCTGCGCAGCCGCCGTCGCGCCCGGGCCGACTGGTTCCGCGTGCGCGGCTTCGGCGGCTGCGCCTACTGCGGCAAGCCGGACGGCAGGGGTGAGCACGCCACCGGCGGCTGCTACCACCCCCTCTTCGAGGGCCCGGAGGACGCCAGGCCCTACGCGGAGTCCTCCGACGACCAGGTGCTGGACCGCGTCCCCTGGTGGCGGTCGCTCCGCTGGCGCGCGCTGGACATCAGTCCGGAGGAGGCCGAGTTCGAGGCCGAGTTCGACGAGGGCGCCCCCACCACGTGGGAACTGGAGCCGGACCCCGACTACGGCAAGGACCTGGACGAGGACGACTTCATCCCCGAGGAGGCCGAGTTCGACGACGGCGAGCTTGACCCCCACGACGAGTTCGACATGGCCGATGACTAGACCCGCATCGGCCGCGAGAAGCCCACGCCTGACCAGCAATCACACGGAGATCTCATGAAGGTCCGCATCACCTGCACCGGCACCCGTCCGCTGCTGCTGCACAACGTTCAGTTGGCCAGCCCTCTGAACCCCTACGCCAAGAAGCTCAAGTCCCTGAACTCCAAGCGCACCAAGACCGACGAGGACCGCATGGAGATCGCTCGCGTGGAGTTCGAGGGATCCCTCTACTTCGACGCGGAGCTGGGGCCCTACCTGCCCGCGCAGAACCTCTTCCAGTCTCTGATCGCGGGGGCCCGCTTGAACAAGGCCGGCAAGAAGATCGAGCGCGGCGTCGCCATCACCGATTTCATGCTCCCCCTGGTCTACGACGGGCCGCGCACGGTCGATGGCCTGTGGGGCGGAGGGGAGTCGCCGTTCGTCGACATCCGCCCCGTCACGGTCCAGCGGATGAAGGTGGACCGCTGCCGCCCGGTCTTCCGCGAGTGGCTGGTCGAAGCCGAGGCGTTGATCGACCCCAAGGTCATCGAGTTCGAGGAGTTCTGCGACGTGGCGAAGAACGCCGGAGCGCTGGAAGGGCTGGGCGACTTCCGGAAGATGTACGGCCGCTACGCCGCGGAGATCGAGCGGCTGTGAAGACCAGCATGGCGTGGCCTGGAACGGCGAGCCGGGGCTTGGTGAGGCGCGGCCCGGATGGGCACGGCGAGGGCCGGTGACGGCGGTTGGTTCCGGAGCTTCTCCGGGGCCTTCCCCCACCACCGGTGGGACACGGCTAGGACCGGCCCGGAGGGGCTGGGACGGGCTAGGAAAGGCAGGCCTGGGTCAGGCCCGGCAAGGCAGGGAGTTGGAGATGGGTGGCCGGCAGACACCGAGGTTCGAGTCCTCGGCGCCCACTGTCCACGGCCAGGCGGGGCATGGTATGGCCCGGCTCGGTAGGGCACGGCGCCGCAGGGCTGGGCGAGGCAAGGCATGGAGCCCGACTGGCAGGCGCTGGGGTTCGAGCCCCCAGCGGGCGCACCATGTGGCAAGGCTGGCAGGGGCTAGGCGTGGCTCCGCGGGACATGGGGCGACTGGGCTTGAAGGGCGGGCGGTCTCCGGTGGGGTTCGACTCCCCACCGCCCACGCTTCGTGGCTCCGCGAGGCAGGGCTGGATGTGGCACGGCGGGACATGGCGTGGCACGGCTCGGCGAGGGCCGGTGACGGTGGTTGGTTCCGGGGCTCTCCCGAAGCCTTCCTCCACCACCGGTGGGTCGCGTGGCCAGGCGGGGTCTGGAACGGCAGGTCCAGGCATGGCTGGGCGCGGCAAGGCGCGGAGGGCGACCAGCAGCCACCGGGGTGCAAGGCCCCGGCGTCCACGCCACAAGGAGCGGCATGACACGGCTAGGCGCGGCACGGCCGGAAGCGGTGCGGTGCGGCAGGGACTGGCAAGGCAGGGACCTCTCGGACGAACAGGAGGAACGGTGTTTGAACCCAAGGGTGAACGCCCTGAATGGCAGATGATCTACGACCACGTGGTACTTCTCGCCCCTGGTGACGTCTTCACCCATGGCGAGCTGGACCAGCTGCTCGGCAGGGATTTCCGTTCCAGCCGTTCGCCCATCTACGACGCCATGCGACGTCTGGAGCAGTCCAACCAGCGCACGCTCGCCACCGTGGTCGGGGTTGGCTACCGGGTCGCCTCCGCCAGTGAGCACGAGGGCCTCGCGCGGTCCCACCAGAAGCGCTCGCGTCGGCAGTTGGGCAAGGCCGTGTCCAAGGCTTCCAGCGCGGACCGATCGGCGTTGGCCCCCCAGGAGCGCCAGCGCATCGACGCCTTGGAGATGTCCCTGCGCCAGCAAGCCGACATGATCCAGCGCCTGGACACGCGCACGGCCAAGCAGGCCGAGGAGCTCAAGAAGCTCCGGCGGGAGACCTCCGAGGACGTTGCCGAGGTCAGCGCGAAGGTTGACCGAATTGCCGAACTCCTGGACAAGCACGGAATCAACCCGAACGCCTCCCGCTCGGTCGAAAAGGAGGTGTCGAAGGCGTGAGTACCCAGAACACGCAGACGCCCGACCCGCTGGCGGTGATGCGCCAGCTCGGCCGGCTCTCCCACGAGCTCGACCTGGGCAACGCCAAGCTGGCCGAGCTCGACGAGCTCCGCATCGAGGCGGAGGGCGACTACAGGTTTGCCTACAGCAAGGCCTACGAGAAGGCCACCGGGAACATGGAGAGCCGCAAGCAGCAGGCCGTCCAGGAGTGCGACGGGATGTGGCGCACCTGGCAGCGGGCCGAGTCCGCGGTCAAGCTCCAGCAGCGGAACCTCAAGGCGCTCTACGCCCGCATCGACGTCGGCCGCTCGATCTTCTCCGTCCAGAAGGCGGAGCTCACCCTGGCCAACAGCGGGATGACGACGTGAGCGCGGCCATCCTCGTCCTTGGCATCCTCCTGGGCCTGCTCGCCTACGGCACGGTCGGCCTGCTGTGGGCCGCGCCCCGGCGCGTGGACGTCCGCCTGCGTCGCCGCGGTGACTTCTACCGCTCCTGGGAGGACATCGTCACGCTGCGCAAGACCGTGGCGCGCGAGGAGATCCCCGGAGCGGTGATCGGCTGGCCCGCGGACCTGTTCGAGATCATCGCCGACGCACTCGGCGAGGTCATGTCCCGGGCGGTGGAACGGCGCACACCGATCCGCGAGAGCGAAGCCCGCGCCCGCCAGCTCATTCGCGAGAAGCAGCTCAAGAGGCTCCAGCAGGACACCGACCGCCTGCGTGCCGAGCAGGAGGGGGCCGATGGTCAAGACCGCTGAGGGCCAGCTCGATCTGTTCACCGCCCTGGAGGAAGAGGAGGAGGCCCGGGCCGCGCGTCAGGCCGGTGCCCAGCGCGCCGCCCGCGAGCGCGGCAGGCGCGGCATGGAGCGCGCGGCCCAGGCGAAGGGCGGCCAGGACGGCGCGATCATCGACGAGGTCATCCTGCGCTTCGCCACCACGGGGCAGGCCTTCTCGGCGAACGATGTCCGGCCCTGGCTGCCGGACGTGCGCCGCCCCGCCATCGGCGCGCGGTTCGGCGCGCTGGCCAAGGCCAAGCGCATCGTCGCCATCGGCATGGTGCGCTCCACCGACCCCGGGACGAACGGGCACCGGATCATGCTCTGGCGCGGCGCCGACCCGGCGCCGGAGGCCGACTCATGAGGACGCTGCTGTCCGGGATCGTGGGCTCGGTCGCCTACGGCCTGGCCGGACCGGACTCCGACGTCGACCGCCTGGGCGTGTTCGCCGTGCCCACCACCGAGCTGCACGGCCTACGTCGGCCCGAGAAGACCCACGTCCACGTGGCGCCGGACCGCACCCTGCACGAGGCGGCCAAGTGGTGTCGCCTCGCGCTCCAGGGCAACCCCACCGTGCTGGAGCTGGTCTGGCTGCCCGAGGAGCTGTACGAGGTCCGCACCGAGCTGGGCCAAGCCCTCATCGACATCCGGCGCGCCTTCGCCTCGGCGCGCCGGGTGCGCGCCGCCTACCTCGGCTTCGCCACCTCCCAGGTCAAGAAGCTGGGCCGAGAAACCGTACCGCGGAGCCGCCGCGCCAAGTCCGCGCGCCACCTCGCGCGCCTGGTCCATCAGGGCCGCGAGCTCTACACCACGGGCCGCTTGCCGGTCCGTCTGGCCAACCCGCAGTGGTTCCGCGACTTCGGCGAGCGCGTCGCCGACGGCGACCTCTACGCCGCCCGCGTCCTCCTGGCCCAAGCCGAGGACGACTTCGCCGCGACCCGCACCCCCCTACCCGAGCGGCCCGACGAGGCCGCCGTAGAGCGCTGGCTGCGCGCGATGCGCGCCGCCCACCTGGAGGACTAGATGAGCACCCTGTACATCATCCGCGGTCTGCCCGGCAGCGGCAAAACGGACTGGGCCCGGCGCTGGACCGCGGCCGACCCCGAGCGCCGCGCCCGGGTCAACGGCGACGAGTTGCGCGCCATGGCCAACAACGGCTGGTGGGTCAAGGACGTCGCCGAAGGACGCACCCGCGCCACGCGCGACGCGGTCATCGGCGCGCTGCTCGGTCGCGGCCTGGACGTGGTGTGCGACGACACCAACCTCCAGCCCCGCGTCGTGCGCGCGCTGGCCCGCCTGGCCGAGCGCCACGGCGCGGAGTTCGAGGTACACGACTTGACCGACGTCCCCGTGGACGAGTGCGTGGCCCGCGACGCCCGCCGGGGCCACCCGGTGGGGGAGGAGACGATTCGCGACCTGCACGCCCGCTACGTCGCCGGGAACAACCACCCCCTACCCCTGCCCGTCGACGACGCCGAAGAGGAAGGGCCGCGCTGGTACACCCCGCCCGGTGACGCCCCGGCCGCGGTCATCGTCGACGTCGACGGCACCGTGGCGCTGCACGGAGATCGCAGCCCCTACGACGAGTCCCGCGTCCACGAGGACCGCCCCAACACCGCGGTGGTTGACGTCGTGCGCGCGCTGGCGGCCGCGGGGAACCGCGTGCTGTTCGTCTCCGCGCGCACCGACGCCTGCGAGGCCGAGACACGGGCCTGGCTGGAGCGGCACGTCGGCGTGCCGATCGAGGCCCTGCACATGCGCAAGGCCGGAGACTTCCGCAAGGACTACCAGGTCAAGGCCGACCTCTTCGACGCCCACATCCGCCACGCCTACGCCGTGGCCTGCGTGGTCGACGACCGTCAGCAGGTCGTGCGGATGTGGCGCTCCATCGGCCTGACGGTCCTGCACGTGGCGGAGGGCGCCTACTGAGCGGCGCCGAGGCGCGCGGTCCGCCGACGACCGCCCTGTGCAGCGAGGCCGGATAGGGGCCGTGGGTGACCAAGGGGGAGACGTTGATCGAGGGTGGTGGGGGCGGGACGCTGCGCAGCACCTGGGTGCGCCAGCTGTTCCGGACCAAGCGCGTGGGCGATGCGGTGCGCGTGCTGCTGCTGCGCATGGCCCAGGACATGGACGACGCCGGGCGCGTCCAGGTCGCGCGCGAGGAGCTCGCGGAGGACCTGGGCACGACCGAGAGGCGCGTCTCCGGGCGCATTAAGCAGGCCGTGGACGCCGGGCTCCTGGAGCGGGTCAAGGCAGGCAACCGCGGGGGAGCGGCGATCTTCGGCGCGCTCCTCGTTGAGGGCCAAAGGGTGACACCTACAAGCACCCTTTCCGGCTCCGAAAGGGTGACGGAGCCAAGCACCCATTCGGCCGGAAAGGGTGACGGCGCCAAGCACCCTTCCGCCGAGGCCAAGGGTGCTACCCAGCCGCACCCTTCCCAGCGAAAGGGTGATACCGACAAGCACCCTATGGCCCCCCAGAGCCCCGAAAAGGGTGACACCAGTAAGCCCCCTTCCGCGCCCCCTTATAGGGAGGAAGAAGTGAACGGTGAGGTTATAGATGCCTCTGACCGATTCGGAAAGACAGAGAAAAACACGCCTTCGGCGGGCGCTGGCGCGCCAGCGCCAGAGGAGACCCGGACCGTGAACCAGCGGGCCCAGGCGCTGGCGACGGTCTACTACGAGGCTGTCGGCAAGATGACCAAGTTCGAGGCCGCCCTCAAGATCTGCAAAACCGCAATCGAGTCCGGCCGCTGGAGCGACGAGCAGATCGAAGCGGGCCTGCTGGCCCTGGTCGCCGAGAAGCGCCCCCTGACCAAGAACACCCTGCCCATCGCCATCGACGGCTTGCCCACGCGCTCGCGCCGGGGCGGGTCTCGCAAGCCGGTCGCCACCCAGCAGGACTGGGAAGACGGAAACATCCAGGTGAGGATCTGATGACCACCGAGTACGCCTTCGACGAACGCGCGGCCGACCGCGCCGCAGCCCGCGGCACCGTCGACTTCTACGCCCGCATGCGTCTGGAGCGCCTGCACGCCAAGCGCCCCGCCGTCTACGCCAAGCCCGGCGACATCCACCCCGAGGTGCGCGCCTGGTGCGAGCGCCTCCTGGCCGGGGACGCCGGCACCCTGCTGCTGGTTGGATCCATCGGCGTCGGTAAGACGTGGAACATCTGGGCGGCCGCGGAGTACCTCATCCTGCGCGGGTGGACCGGGCGCTTCGAGCGTGCCGGAGCCCGAGAGCTCAAGCGCGCCTGCACCCTGCCCGTGGACCGCGACCGTCTCGACGCCTGGGCGGCCGCGAACCTGTTCGCCCTGGACGACCTGGGGGCCCAGTCCATCACTGACTGGGACAGCGACCACATCGCCGCCATCATCGACGAACGCTGGGAGGAGGGGCGCCCCATGATGATCACCAGCAACGACGGCGACTTCGTCACGCTGCTCGGAGACCGATCCTCCTCGCGCTCCCGGGACAACGCCACCGTCGTCATGATGGCGGGCGCCGACCGACGGGAGCTGCGCGCATGAGCGAGCGACCCCTTCCCCACGACATCATCGCCGAGCAGTCCGCCCTGGGCGCGGCCCTGATCTCCCGGCGGGCCCTGACCGACATCTCCTTCCTGCGCCCGGCCGACTTCTACCGTCCGGCCCACCAGGTGATCTACTCCGTCATGTGCGCGATGGCCGACCGCGGCGACGCGGTCGACGCCATCACGGTCAACGTCGAGCTGGTCAAGCTCGGCGAAGCCGTCCGTGTCGGTGGCGCCGTGTACCTGCACACCCTCACCGAGGCCCCCACCAACGTGGCCTCGGCCGGGTACTACGCCAAGGCCGTCGCCGACCGCGCGTTCTTCCGCGGCCTGGTCGAAGCGGGCACCCGCGTCACGCAGCTGGGCCACGAGGGGGAGGGCGAGCGCGACGCCATCGCCGACCACGCACTGAGCACCCTGGAGCGCGCCGTCGCGGTCTCTGAGACCACCGAACTGTGTTCCCTCGACGACATCATGCCCGCCGCGTTCGACCGGCTGGAGCGCCCCCTCGACACCAGCACCAACGTCGGGCTGCCCTGGGCCGACCTCCAGGCACTCACCGGAGGCCTGCGCTCGGGCCAGCTCGTCGTCGTCGCCGGCCGCCCCGGCATGGGCAAGACCACTCTGATGCTCGGGGCCGCCCGTCACGCCGCCATTGCTCAGCGGCTGCCCACGCTCGTGTGCTCCCTGGAGATGAGCCAGGACGAACTGATGCACCGCGTCCTGTCCGCCGAGGCGCGCGTGCCCCTGCACCTGGTCATTCAGCACCGCTTGGGAGATGAGGAGTGGATGCGGCTGTCCGCCGCGCGCGCCCGGATGAGCGGCTCCCCGCTGTTCATCGACGACACCGCGAACGTCACCGTGGCCCACCTGCGCGCGCGCCTGCGCGCCATGGCGCGCACCACCCCGGCCCGGCTCGTCGTCCTGGACTACCTCCAGCTCATGACCTCCGCGGCTCGGGCAGAGAGCCGTCAGCAGGAGGTCGCCGAGATCTCCCGCTCCCTGAAGCTCCTGGCCAAGGAGTTCCACGTCCCCATCATCCTCGGCGCCCAGCTCAACCGCGGCCCCGAGCTGCGCTCGGACAAGAGGCCCGTGGTCAGCGACCTGAGGGAGAGCGGAGCGGTCGAACAGGACTGCGACATGGCCCTGCTGCTCTACCGCGAGGAGGTCCACGACCCCGAGACGCCGCGCGCCGGCGAGGTCGACATCATCGTGGGCAAGCACCGCAACGGTCCCACGGCCACGGTGACCGTGGCCTGGCAGGGCCAGTACGCCCGCATGTGGGACATGGCCACGGGGTGACCATGGCTGAGTCCTACTCTGCGCGCCGCGCTCGGCAGATCGCCTATGGGCAGTGGGAACCCTGGGGCGACCTTGATGCGGTCAAGGCCCGCGTCGCCCGATGGAGGGCGCAGGGTCACACCTGCGCCCACATCGCGCGATGCGCCGACGTGGCGCTCGAAACGATCATCCGGATCCCCACCCGCACGAAGCTGGCCAAGCACACCGCGGACAAGATCCTGGAGGCCGACGTCGGGCAGCTGCCGCCAGCGGGGTACATGATCGCGGACCCCGCCCGCCGACAGCTGCGCGCGCTGGGGGCCATCGGATACAGCGGGTCCGTTCTCGCGCCCGAAATCGGCCTGTCGCGGGAGACCCTGGGCAAGATCGCCTCCGGTCGGCAAAGCTTCGTCCAGGTCGCGCACGCCCGAGCCATCACCAAGGCCTTCTCCAAGTTCGCGGATCGTCCCCTGGCAGAAGGCAAGTCGGCCAGGCTGGCGCGCACCCACGCCGCCCGCAACGACTACGCTCCGCCGGCCGCATACGACTCCGAATGGTGGAGTCTGAGCGACTTCGAACTGAATGCGGAGGTCACGGCCCTGGCCCGCCAGATGTCGGACGCGGAGGTCGGCCGCTGCTACACGGCCACGCTCGCCGGCGACCCGTCTCCTCTCGTTCGTGCCGGGTCGATCGAACACCTGCGCCGCCTGTCCCAGCGCCGGGCGGCGTCGTGAACACCGGGCCCACGCGCGCCGTGCGCGAGGCGGTCTGGCGGCGCGACGCGGGCTCGTGCGCCTGGTGCGGCGCCACGATCTCCGGCGCGCACAGCCTCCAGCACCGCCGGGCCCGCGGCATGGGCGGCAGCGCCGCGGCCGACACCAACACCGCGTCCAACCTCGTCCTGGTCTGCGGCACCGCGACGACCGGGTGTCACCGCCTCATCGAGGCCCACCCGGCCGCGGCCCGGGCGCGCGGGTTCCGCGTCGACCAGGGGCGCGATCCCGCGGCCGCCCCGATCACCTACCAGACACCGTTCGGGGCGGTGCGCGTCCTGCTCGCCGCCGACGGCACCCTCGCCACCCTGGAGGACTGATGGCCCTACGCTCCCAGATCGAGTCCGCCGCGCACACGCCGACGGCATCACCCACCACCAGCGACCTGCGCAGCATCCACCTGCTGCACACCTCCAACAGCGCCCGAGACGAGGAGCTGGCGCAGGCCGAGCGCGCCGCGGCTCACCGCTGGGTGTGCCGGGTCGCCAACCGGCACCAGTGCACGGCCGCCTGCGGGTGCGCCCAGCCCTGCCCGCCGGGCAGGCACGGCAGGTGCGCCCACGACGACCACGCTCGCGACGTCGCCGACGCGCTGGAACTGCTCCTCATTCTCAAGCTGAAAGACCCCGAGGCGACCTCGCGATAAACCCCCACGGGGCGCATCGGGGCGATTATCCGGCGCCGCGAGACGTAACGCTCACCGACATCCCACTCGATATCATGGAAAGGTACTTTTCGACGCCGCCACGATGGCTCTGAACTGGGCTTTCGCGGTGGCGTCCATTCCTCTTGAAAGCTGCCTTTTTCATGGCCGGGGACACTCAGATCACGCTCGTCGGCAATCTTGTTGACGATCCGGAAATACGCTTCACACCTAGCGGTGCAGCGGTCGCCAACTTTCGCGTGGCCTCCACGCCCCGCACCTTCGACCGCGCGTCGGGGGAGTGGCAGGACGGCGAGTCCATGTTCCTCACGTGCACCGTCTGGCGGCAGTACGCGGAGAACGTGGCCGAGAGTCTGCGGCGCGGCATGCGCGTCATCGTGCAGGGCCGCCTCAAGCAGCGCTCCTATGAGACCCGCGAGGGTGAGAAGCGGACCGTCTTCGAGATCGACGTCGACGAGGTCGGCCCGGCCCTGCGCAGCGCTACCGCCAAGGTGGCCAAGGTCCAGCGCCAGGACGGCGGTGGCAGCTTCGGAGGCGGTCAACCCCAGGGCGGCAACTACGGGGGCCAGGCGCCCCGGCCTCAGGGCGGCGGCTACGGCAACCAGGGCGGTTTCGGCCCGCCCCCCGGGGGCGACCCGTGGGCGACCGGCGAGGGAGGCGGAGGCTTCTCCGACGAGCCCCCGTTCTAGGGGCGCCCCGTGGTCACTTCGAGATCACCCCCCACCCCGGCCCGGCGCCCGCCCTCCTGGACCCAGGTCCGCGCGTGGAACCGGGTCCAGTGCCGCAACTGCCACCGCCCCCTCACCGACCCCGTCAGCAGAGCACGCGGCACGGGCCCTCGCTGCGCACAGAAAGGACGCTCCCGCTCATGACCGAGTGCATCGCCGTCACCGGCTCCCGCATCTGGAGCGACTCTCGGACCATCGCCCTGACCCTGGCCCGCTACGACACCACGCCCGCGCCGACCCTGAGGCACGGATGCGCACAGGGCGCCGACACCCTCGCCGCGCGCGAGGCCGAGCGGCTGGGCTGGCGCGTCGAGCCCTACCCGGCCGATTGGAAGGGGCCGTGCGCACCCGGGTGTCCGCCGGACCACCGCAAGCCGCGCAAGAACGGCCCGGGGACCTACTGCCCCCTGGCCGGACACCGGCGCAACCAGGAGATGGTCGCCGCACGCCCTCGCCTCGACCTGGTCCTGGCCTTCAACCTCGGGACTTCGGGCACCGCGGACATGATGCGCCGCGCCAAGCGCGCGGGCATCGAGGTCATCCCGATCGTGCCCGGCCTGTTCATCCCCGGGCCGCTGGAGGACGCCGGGGGGTGGGAGGAGTGAGGCTACAGCTCCAGGGCCCGACGGACCTCGCCCTCCTCGACGCGGAAGACCTCCGCGACCTTGGCGACGCTGGCCCCTTCGCCGAGCAGGGCGCGCGCGGCCTCGACCTCCTTGAGCTTGCGCGGGCGGCCGGTCTTGCGGGACAGCCGAGCGGCCATCTCAGCCCGGGCGGCGTCCAGCATCTCGCGCTCGGCATCGGTGCCGTGCTCGACGATGTCCTGTGCGATCAGGGCGTTGATGCGCTCGGATCGGTTGGTGCCCAGGCGCTGGCACACCTGCTCGTAGGCCTTCCAGATGTCCTCGTGAATGCGCACGGGCTTGGCCTTGGTGTGCTCGGCCATGTCG
Organism: Nocardiopsis synnemataformans; assembly: GCF_965343085.1. Lineage (NCBI taxonomy): Bacteria > Bacillati > Actinomycetota > Actinomycetes > Streptosporangiales > Nocardiopsidaceae > Nocardiopsis > Nocardiopsis synnemataformans. The sequence continues at coordinate 58,518 of NZ_CBDRFA010000033.1, forward strand.
CGCCGCCCTCCTGTGGTCGCGCCGGCGCGCGCGGGCGCGGCTGCTCTGTGTACGCACATCATTATGAGCCCTATGTAGATACAAGCAAGCCCCCCGTGACGATGCGGAGGGGACCACATGCCTGACACCGAGGCCAGTTCCGAGGAGCTGCCCAGCATCTACCAGCTCATCCCGCGCGTGATGGCCGACATCGGAGCCGTTGGCAAGGAAGGGCTCAACCGCGAACAAGGCTTCAAGTTCCGCGCGGCCGAGGACGTCGTCAACGAGATCAAGTCCGCTCTGACGCGGCACGGCGTGTTCTACGCGCCCACGGTCCTCAGCCGTGTCGCCGAGACGCGGCAGACCGCCAAGGGCCGCTTCCTGAACGTGATCCACCTGGAGATCCGCTACGACTTCTACGGCCCGCGCGGCGACTCGGTTCCCGCCGTGGTCTGGGGCGAGGCCCAGGACTCCGGGGACAAGTCCACCAACAAGGCCATGACGGCGGCGTTGAAGTACGCGCTCACCCAGGTCCTCAACATCACCACGGGGGAGGCCGACCCCGACTACGACTCGGAGGAAGCCTCCCACCGACCCCCGACCACGGACCGCGTCTGGTGGCAGGACTTCATCGAACGGCTCCAGTCGGCGGACACGGCCGACGTACTTGACGAGCTACGCGACGAAGCGACCGACCGATTCCAACGCGGCGGCGTGGCGGCCTACCACCAGAACATCCTGCGCAAGGAGTTCGCCAAGCGCGAGCAGGCCTTGACCGTGCGGAGGCGCGATGCGTGACGACTTCCTGGCGATGGCCGTGGCCAAGGCCCTGCTGGCTCGCATTGGCAAGGTCGACACCGCCACGCGCGCGGCGGTGGCCGAGGCCATGGAGGAAGAGGACCGCCTCGCGGTCTTTCTCCCCGGCTCGGACGGCGAGCGGTTCCGTGTGGGCACAGGGGGCGTGGCCAAGGCCAAGGTCACCGTCACCGTCACCGACGAAACGGCGCTGCTGGCGTGGGTCAAGGCGGAGCACCCCGACTGGATCGAGACCATCGAGCGCGTCGGCGCCACCCACCGCGACCGCCTGATCGCCGGAGCCAGGGCGGCCGGAGAGGCGGTGGACACCACCACGGGCCTGCCGGTGCCAGGTGTGCAGGTGCGCGTCTCCCGGCCCACGCCCTATGTCCGGCTGGCGCCCGGCGCGGAGGAGGAGATCCTGCGCATGGTCCGCGAGCGGCTGGGGCCCGCGCTGGCCCGGGTGCTGGAGCTGGAGGCAGGAACGTCCGAGATTGACCGTGACAACTAGTGTATATACAAGAAAATTGGGGTATCATGTATATACATTAAAAGGAGCGGCAAGGGAGGCCCCCGATGGCAGAGCAGTCCCCCGGCGAGTTCGTCAAGACGTTCGCGAACGACGTACTCGACCTGCTGGCCGAGAACGGCATCACCGGCCACCAGGCCGTGGAGATCGCGGCGAAGATCGTCGCCAGTCACATGCGGGACCACCACCCCGAGGTCTTCGAGGCCGCGCTGGCCCAACTGCCCGCCCCCTGCGGGGAGTGCGCCTTCTGCAAGGCCCGCGAGGACGAGAGCGAGGACCTGACCGTCTTCATCGTCCCGATCAGCCTCAACTAGACCAACTGACCGGCCGGAGCCCGCTGGGGGTAGGCGCTCCGGCCACCCCGTCGCCGGGGCACGACTGGGGGGCCGTGCCCCGGCGACTCCCACACCCCACCCGCCAGACAGGAAGGCACCGCCATGGGAACGCGAGGATCGCTGACCTTCGTCGTCAACGGCGACGAGAAGACCGCCTACAACCAATGGGACAGCTACCCCGACGGCATCGGCGTGGGAGTCCTGCGCTGGCTGCGTGACGCCGATCTGCCCGAGGCGCGTCGCCAGGCCCGAGAGCTGCGTGTGGTGGACCCCAGCTCCGAGCCGACGCCCGAGGACATCGAGCGCTTCAAGGACATCGCCAACCTCAACGTCGGCGAGCGGGAGCTGACCGACTGGTACGTGCTGCTGCGGGAAACGCAGGGCGCGCCCGGTGCGATCTTGCGCGCTGGGGTCATCGAGGACGCCCGCGACTTCCCGTGCGACTCCCTGTTCTGCGAGTGGGGCTACGTCATCGACTTCGACGGCAACGCGCTGGAGGTCTACGAGGGCTTCCAGTCCGAGCCCCACGACCGGGGCCGTTTCGCCAAGCGCAGCTCCCTCGCCGACCGGCCCGAGTACTACCCCATCGCCCTGGCTGCGAGCTGGCCGATGGACAACCTGCCCAGCGACGAGGACTTCCTCGCCGCGTTCGCCGACAACGAGTAGAGCCGCCGGGGCGCGCTGCGGGGGAACAGCGCGCTCCGGCCCCCACCCCAGGAAGGAGCCCGGCGATGGCCGACATCACCGCCGTGATCGACGACGCCGACCGGCGCCTGTTCGAGGCGACCAAGGGCGCCCCGGCCGTGCACACGGCGGCCCGCGTCATCGCCGCCCTGCGCGCGGTGATCGCTGGCCACGAACCGACGCGGTTCGTACCCCAGGGCGGCAACGACCCCACCCGCTGCGCAGTATGCGGAGGCGATCCCGGCGACGGGAACCACCCCGCCGACGAAGAGGCCATCAAGTTCGGCGGCTACTACCTGTGCCAGTACCGCACCACCGACCTCGTGTGCGAGCTCTGCTACCAGCACGACCGCCGCGAGTACGAATACCAGGGCTGGCCCTGCGGCCCCGTCGCCGCCGCGCTCGCCGCACTGACGAAGGACGCGTGATGGACGCCGACACCACCTCGCCGCCCTCCCGGCGCCAGCCCCCCAACCTGCGGTTGCTCGCGACCTACCAGATCAGCATCGGGATCGTGCTGGCCATCCTCACCCGGGACTGGACCGTCCTGCCGATCGCCGCGCTCGGTATCCCGTGCGGCTACCTGCTCAACCTCGTCGTCATCGACCCGCCGTGGTGGATGTGGCCCACCTTCTGGACCCGGGGGAGTACCCGATGACCACACCGCCCCACGAGCGCACCCGGATCGAGGAGATCCAGGACATGCTCGCGCCCTTCGGCGCCGAGGACGACCTCGGCCCCCGTGAGGACGCCCTCCAGCGCGCCGCGCGCGGCGCCGCCATCGCCAACGGCCTGATCCGGGACTGGCGCGACCGCGCCCGCGAGGACACCGAAGCCGACCAGACCTACCTCGCCCGCGCCGAGACGGAGCTGGCGGACGCCCTCTCCAGTCTCCAACGGGCCCGCACCCTCTAACCGAAGAAAGGACCTCATGCCCACCGCCACGGCCCCATCTCCGCCCCTGAACTCCAGAGAAGTCGCACGCCTGCTCGGCATCGGCATCGACACCCTGCACCACCTGGACGACGGCGGGCAGATCCCGGGTTTCCGCACGCCCACCGGGTATCGCCGGTACCGCCCCGCCGACCTGGAGCGCTACCTCGGAGAACCGGACGCCCGCGGTGGCTGGCAGCCGCTGCTGACCACGGCCCAGGTCGCTCGCTACCTGCGCGTCCACCCCAAGTCGATCCGGCGCTGGGCCAGGGACGGTGACCTGGTCGAGGTCCGGGTGGGCAGCGTGCCCCGCTACCGCCCCGCCGACCTGGACGCCTGGCTGGACCCCGCGAAGGCCGTCCGATGATCGCGGCCGTTGCGGTCCTGCTCGTCCTGGTGGCCACCCTCGTGTGCGGCGTCTGCGCCGTGATCGCCATCCGGGCCCGGCGAGACACCGCGCACGTGCGGCGCGTGGCCACCACCCACCGCGAGTTCGTCGAGGGCCTGCACCGCTGGGCCCTGGACGCGGCCGACGTCGACCCCACCGCTCGCGTGCTCGTCGACAAGGTCAACGCCCACACCAAAGCCGTCTACAAGATCGAGGAAAGATGACCTCTCCCACCTCCCGCCGTACCGCCGCCGCGGCGGCCGCCCTGCTCGCGCTCGGCCTGACCGCCTGCTCCGTCAGCACCCAGCCGGACGAGGTCGCCCTGGAGTACTCCGCGGGCCCGTTCTCCTCCACGGAGTTCGACAGCTGCATCGACCCGGGCAACCGGGACTACCACGGCCCCGGTGACCGCACCTTCACCTACCCGGCCGGCCAGCGGACGCTGACCTTCTCCGGCGCGGACGACGCCGAGATGGGGACCGCCACCGTGGTCTCCTCCGACGACCTGGAGCTGAAGGTCACCGGCCTGGTGACCTTCAGTCTGGTCACCGACTGTGACGTGCTGCGGCAGTTCCATGAGCAGCTCGGGCTCAAGTACGGGGCGGACGAGACCTCCGGCTGGAACACGCTGCTGGCCGACTACATCGGCGCCCCGCTCAACCGCGCCCTGGACGACGCCACCAAGAGCTTCACCTGGCGCGAGCTGTACACCTCGGGCGAGAAGAAGGCCGAGTGGGAGGGGCTCGTCGCCGAGCTGCTGTACGAGTACATCGCCGAGCAGGGCGGCGGCAACTTCTTCGGCCGCCCGACCGGCCCGGCCGAGGACGACCCCGAGGACTGGGGCGTGCCGCAGCTGACCCTCCAGCAGCCCACCCCGCCGGAGGAGGTGCGCGCCGCGCTCACCGCGGCCCAGGAGGCGATCGAGCAGACCACCGCCCAGGAAGCCGAGACCGAGCGGGTGGAAGCGGAGCTGGAGGCCATCGAGCAGCTCGTCGAGGTGCTCGGCCCCGACGGCTACCTCGTCTACGAGGCCCTGAAGAACGGCGAGATCGAGGTCCTCCCCCTGCCCTACGGCAGCGACGTCAACGTCACCCCTGGTCGCGACTGACCAGCGACCGCCGCGGCTGGCCCTGCCCCGCCAGCCGCCCCATCCACTACGCCCCCCGGAAGGAGGCCCCGTGTTCAACCTCTTCGACGAAGGCTTCGGGAAGCGTCCCCGATGGGCGCCCTCCGACGCCCGGACCACGTACTGCATCGCCCCGCCGGTGGGCTCGCTGGTCGGCCTGGACCACCGCGCCTGGGAGGTGCTGGAAGTCCGGCGCGTCCCGCTGGCGGACTGGAAACCCGAGGACCACGAGCGCCTGCGCCGCAAGGCCGACGGGCAGGACCCCGAGGAGTGGCCGGACGCGCCCCACTACCTCATCGTCCGCCAGGTCGGATCCCACCAACGCACCCACTGGCGCACCCGGGCCCGCAAGTCGGCCTGGCACCTGCTGCCCGAGCACTACGCGGTGTGCCACCGCTGCGGCGACGTCGCCCCGTGCCGCGAGGTCCTCGACGAACAGGTCGCCGCCCGCGCGCTGGAGCGGCTGGCACGCATGGAGGCGATCCTGCCCGGCTGCTGCTGGGGATGCGGGCAGCCCGTCACCAAGCGCCAGAAGACGATCCGCTTCGAGGGCGAGAACCTCGACCTGCCCGGCGGCCAGGAGGTCGTCTTCCACACCCGCTCCTCGTGCGACCACCTGGCCCGCGCCTACGAGGAACGCTGGGTCGCGGCCGCCCCCGGGCGCACGCGCCGCCTGTCCTGCCCCGGCGACCTCATCACACACATCGACGGCACCGAGTGCACGGCGCCCCTGGAGTGCCCCGGCTTCACGACAGCGCACCGCAGCTCGGAGCGCCACGTCATCGGCACCAGCCTGACCGAGACCCGGTGCACCCGCTGCAAGGACGCGCTCGCGCGCCAGCTCGCCGACGGCAGCCCGATCAGTCCTGCCGACATCGACCTCGACGCGGTCCTGGCCCTGCACCAGGTCACGCTCGCTCTGGGAGGCGCGTCCTCGATCACCTATCAGGAGGGCGGCTGGGCCGCGGAGATCCGCCTGCGCGACGGCTCCTCCCACTGCCGCTGGCGCCTGCCCACGGTGGAGGCCGCGGCGGACGCCGTGGTCGCGTCCGTGCTGATAGGCCGCAAGTGCCGGTGTCTGCAACTCGTCGCCGTCTCCGGCCCCTCCGGCTGCCGCTGGCGCCGGGCCGGGGATCGCTGGGTGGCCGGGTGCAAGGCGGTGTCCGATGCGGCCTGAGACACGAGCGCTCGCCATCGGCGAGGCAGTCGACGCCGCCTGGCGGCGCCGCCACGGCTACGGTCGCATAGAGGTTCCGCTGTCCACGGTGGCCACGTTGGCGCTCATCGCGCCCGCGTGGAACGAGACCGATCAGGCGTCGGCCGAGATCGCCGCCATGAGCCGGGAGGCGTTCGTCGCCTTCGCCCGGCTCCAGTGGGACGTCTTCGTCAACCACCGCCCCGACCTGGTCGAGCCCGCCTGGCCATTCGTCGCGGTCTGGCTGGGCGAGCAGGCCTCGGACGACGAGCTCCTCGGTGCGCACGAAGTCGCCCGGGCCGCCCTGGGAGCGGGACTACTCCAGCTCACCGCGGACCCCGGCACGCGCCGTCGGGTCGACGTGCTCGGCGTCGTGCTCACTCTGCTCAAGAGCTCGAAGGCCGCAGCCGCGCAGGGCGCCTACTACACGCCCGCCCATGTTGCCGAACTGCTGGCCCGGATGGGAGGCGTCGAACGCTCCGACAGCGTCTACGAGGCCGCCGTCGGCACCGGCGGCCTGCTGCGCGCGGCCGCCGAGGTTCTGCGCGAGCACGGTCGCGACCCCGCCGAGGTGGCATGGACGGCCGTCGACATCGACCCGATCGCCATCGCCGCGCTGGCGGTCAACACGATCCTGTGGGGCCTGGGCCACGACGTCCTGCTCGGTGTGGCCAACGTGCTCACCGAGGACTGGGAGGAGGCCGCCCGAGCGCGCCGGTTCGAGACCCGACGCCTGGCCGCCGACCTGCGCCGCCACCGCACCCTGCTGCTGACGCTCGGCGTCACCAGCCGCCGCGCCTACGCGGGGGTGAGGACCTGATGCCGCCCTTCGCCCTGACCAACGCCTACCTGGCCCTGGGGGCCCTGGTGGCCCTGGCCCTGCACATCTGGGTCGGCCGCATGGCCGTGGCCACCCCCGCATCCCTGTGCAAGAGCTGTCGGCGCATCCGCGCCGACCTGGAGGAGATCCTCGGCGACGTCATGGCGCTCGCGCCGACGACCTGGCTGTTCTACCTGTTCGCGGCCATGCTCACGTGGCCGCTGGTCGCTCTCCTGCTGCTCTTCACCTACACCCACCGCTGCTCCCGGAAGGAGAGCTGATGCCCACCAGACCCCGAGGCAAGTGCCGCGAGTGCGGCCAAGGCCTCGTGCTGCGCCTCGACGGCAACATCCGCCGGCACAACGACCCCGAGCTCGTCATCGTGATCTGCCGCGGGAGCGACCGCCCGCCGCGCGGCACCGACGAGGGCCTGCTGTGCGCCGTGCCGGGCTGCGGCCATATCGAGAAGGCCTCGGACGCCGACCCCGACGCGGCGGTGGAAGAGATGGGCGCGCACATGCGCCGCCACTACCCCGCGCTGCGCCCGGACCAGCTCGGCCCGGCGCCGAAGATCACCCCGCTGCCGAAGGAGGAGTCCTGATGGGACGCCAGGTCCGACGCGTGCCACTGTCGTTCGACTGGCCACTGGGCCAGGCGTGGGAGGGCTTCCTCATGCCCAAGGCGCTGCACCTGCCGCCGTGCCCGGACTGCCGCCACGGCGAGGACTACGCCACCGGCTACTCCCGAGAGGCCTGGGCCGTCCACGCCACCTTCTACCCGCTCATGATCTCCGGCTCCCGGACACACGGGGAACGACTCGCCTGGTGCGACAAGCTCGGTCAGGTCGAGGTCGACCACCTGGTCGCCGAGGGTCGCCTACGGCAGCTGCGCCAGCGCGTGCCCACCGAGGACAACCCGCGCACCTGGGAGTGGACGAGCGTCCCGCGCACCGCCGCCGAGGTCAACGCCGCCAACGGTCGCGGCACTCCCATGCTGGGCGACCTCCACCACGACGGCGTCAACCGGATGATCCTCGTCCGCCACCGCTGCGAACTGCTGGGCATCAACATGGCCTGCCCCACCTGCGGGGGGAACGCGGACGTGGGGACGCCCGAGCAGCGCGCCGCCCACGAGGGCTGGCGGCCCACCGACCCGCCCACGGGGGAGGGCTGGCAGCTGTGGGAGACCGTGAGCGAGGGCTCGCCGATCTCCCCGGTGTTCCCCTCCTCGGAGGGCCTGGTCGCGTGGATGTCCGACCCCGAGCGCGGCGACGCCTGGCTCCCGCCGCCCGTGGCCGCGAAGTTCGTCGCCGACGGCTGGGCCCCGAGCTTCGTCGCCACGCCCGTGACCGGTGTGGTCTCCGGAGTCGAGTACGTCGGCATGCGAGGGGAGGAGGCCCCGTGAAGCTCACGGACCTGGATCCCGAGCTGCGCTTCGATCTGCGCCACCTGCACGGCGACGAACCGCTCATTGTCCCCGCTGCCGACGGCGAACCGCTGACCGCCACGCCGACGCCCACGCCCCTGTACTGGCACATCCGCGACGTCGGCCCGGTGAGCATCCAGCTCGCGGAGATGCTTTTCAACTGGCGCATCACCATCAGCCTGCTCACCGAGCCCTGGTTCATCGAGGGGGCCTGGTGCTACTTCGGCCGCGACTGGCAGTCCTTCTCCCGCGCCGTGCGCGCCGCCTACGCCTTCGACCCCACCACCCAGGACGCACCGCAGGGCTTCGACAAGGCCGCCCTGCCGTGGTCCGCCGCCGCCCTCAGGAGAACGTGATGCAGACCTACCGCCCCACCGCCACCGTCCGCGCCGAGCGCTGGCTCCCCGCCGACGCCGCGCGCACGGCCACCATCCTCAGCACCCTGCTCGCCGCGGGGGTCGACTTCTCCCATCACGGCCGCGGCACGGACGCGACCCTCATCATCCACCAGAGGCAGGAGGGCATCACCGTCACCGCTGGCGCCTGGATCCTCCTGCACGAGGACGACACGGTCTCCCTGGAGGACGCCGAGGACTTCCCCGTGCGCTACGCCCTGGTGAGCACCGAGCACCGGGGCGTTCGCAACCGTACCGGGGCCGTCGCCCCCGGCGCCACCGTCGTCCAGGGCCGCGACATCCACATGGACCGGCTGTGACCGCGGTACGCCCCGGCCAGCTCTACGAACGGTGCGGCCCGCGCGGCGGCCAACTGGTGCGCATCGACAGCGTGTACGGACACCGTGCCCAGGTCACCAACGCCGACGGCAGCCACTCTCGCCCCCTTCTTCTCAGAAGTCTGCACCCCACGGGCCAGACCGACAGCGGAACGGATCGCCGCACCGGCTACCGCCTGGTCGCCGAGCCCGAGGACTTGCGCACCACGGGCGCGCCTCGGCGCATCCAGCGCCGCCGCACCCGCGGCTGGCGCATGCCCGAGTCGGCCATCTACGTCGGCCGCCCCTCCAGGTGGGGCAATCCCTGGCCGTTCCGTACCCGTGGCGCCCTCGCGCGCGTGCCCGCTCTGGACGGCTCGGCATGGGAGTGGGAGGGCCGCATCAGCACGGCCGGGACAACGCACCCCTACTGCCACCCTGACGGCCACATCACCCGCCACGAGATCCGGTACATGACCCGGGCCGAGTGCGCGGAGATGTACCGCCGGGCGCTCACCTCGCCGACCCGGGAGGTCCACCTGTACCAGGGCTACGGGCTGCCGTGGCTGACCGTCGAGGATGCTCGCCGCGAGCTCGCTGGACGCGACCTGGCCTGCTGGTGTCCGCTGCCCGAGGAAGGCCAGCCGGATCACTGCCACGCGGCGGTCTTGCTCTCCGTCGCAAACGGATTGGAGGTCTGACGTGCCACCGAGACTCCAGCTCAATGGTCAGCGCTTCGGGAAGCTGGCCGTCCTCGGAGAGAGTCACCAAGACGCCAGAGGAGCTGTCCACTGGAACTGCCGGTGTGACTGCGGCCAGAACGTCACCGTTCGCGGAAGCCAACTCAAGGGGGGCGCCACGAGGTCCTGTGGTTGCGGCGTTCGTGAGGCCGCCAGCTTGCCGCGGTCCCATGGGAAGACCGGTACCCCGCTCTACGAGCGCTGGCGAGCCATGGTCAACAGAGTCACTCTGGAGAACGGGCCCGAGTACCACAACTACGGGGGACGTGGCATTCGCGTCTGCGAGCGCTGGGAGTCCTTCGGGAGCTTCGAGGAGGACATGGGGCCCACGTTCTCCCCCGAGCTACAGCTCGACCGCATCGACGTAAACGGTGACTACTCTCCGCAGAACTGCCGCTGGGCCACTCCTAAGGAGCAACAGCGGAACAAGCGCACCAACCACGTCGTGGAGTGGTCTGGGCTGTCGATGACCGTTCAGGACTGGGCCGAGCTGCTCTCGCTCAAGCCCAACACGGTGGTGCACCGCCTCCGCAGGGGATGGTCCGTCAAGCGCGCCCTCACGAAGAACGCGGACCCAGACGCACTCGCAACCGTTATCAGCCAGTGCGCTGGGCACTCGGAGGTCGCCAACCCATGAGCTACGACATCTCCCTGGTCATCGACACGGGCTCCAGCGAACCCGTCGAAGTCGTCGAAGTCGGCAACTACACGAGCAACGTCGCACCGATGTGGCAGTGGGCGCTCGGCGTTCGCCTCCGCGACTACGACGGTGTGCCCTGCGATCGGGCCCTCGCCCCGCTACGCGACGGCATCCGCCGCATGCAAGCCGCCCCCGACTTCTATCGGCCGCTGACCACCAACCCCGAGTGGGGCGACTACGAGGGAGCCCTCAACTTCCTGGTGAAGTTGACCGACGCCTGCGAGGCCAACCCCAAGTGCACGATCGAGATCGACTCATGAGCAGCATCATGCTCACCCGCTGCGAGGGGTGCACGCACAACTGGCACCCCGCACCCTTCCGTCCGCACACCTGGGTCGGTCAGGACGACGCCGCCCACCTCGGTCTGCCCTGGCCCCTGCCCGAGGACGAGGCCCGCCGCCGCCCCTGCGCCTGCCAGTGCGCCGGCGGCCCCGGCGGCTGCGTCACCGCGGACCAGGCCGTCGACCAGGCCGCCGCACGCGGCGACTGGGCCGAGGTGGTCAACCTGATCGGCCAGGCGGTCAAGGCCACCTGGAGCACGGAGGACGACAGCGATGCGTGAACCCCTGGAAGACCGGATGCGCGAGTACGAGGCGGTCACCCGCGCCGTTCTTCCGCGCCGGACCTACACCCTCATCCGCGTGGACGGCCGCGCCTTCCGCACCTTCCTCAAGCGCGCCGCCAAGCCCTTCGACCACGACGTCATGGCCTCCATGGACGGCGTCGCCCGGGCCCTGTGCGCCGAGATCGCCGGAGCCGCCTTTGCCTACGCGCAGAGCGACGAGGTGAGCGTGCTGGCCACCGACTTCGCCACGACCACCACCCAGCCGTGGTTCGGTGGCGTCGTTCAGAAGATGGCCTCGGTGTCCGCCTCGATCGCCACCGAGGCCTTCAACCGGGAGTACGGGATCCGCCACCAGGGGGTCGCCACCTTCGACGCGCGCGTCTTCACCATCCCCGACCCGGCGGAGGTGGGCAACTACTTCCTCTGGCGCCAGCGCGACGGCGCCCGCAACGCCGTCTCCATGGCCGCCCGGGCGCACTTCTCCCACCGGGAGCTGCACGGGGTGTCCACCGAGGCCGCGCGCGAGCGCCTGCGCACCGAACGGGGCGTCGACTACGAGACCTACCCGTCCGGGGCCCGCCTGGGCCGGGTGTGCACCCGCGAGGTCTACCAGGAGGAAGTCACCTACACCCACAAGCGCACCGGCCAGGTCCACGCCTCCCCGGCCACGCGCTCGCGCTGGACCATCGCCGCGGCACCGGAGTTCGACGCCACCCGCGGGTGGCTTTCCGAGCACATTCCCGCGTGCCCGGCCGCCCCCGTCCACCAAGGAGGCACCGTTGTCACCTCGTAAGCGAACCCGCCGATCCCCGGTCCAGATGTCCGCCGAACAGGCGACCGTGCTGGCCCCCGGAACCAAGGGGCGCGCCGCACTGATCGCCAACGCCCGTGGACTGGCCCAGCCTGTCGCCGCGCGCCAGCTGGAGATGTCAGCCCGCAGCTACCGCCGACTCCTGGCCCACGTAGCTCAGCTGCTGGGCGCCGACAACGTTCGCCACGCCACGAGCCTGGCTATCGCACTCGGCCACATCACCCTGGCCGACCTGACCCGACCGCCCACGAACACCTCGGGAGCACCCACTCATGCGGACCACTGACCTGCGCGCGCTCGACCTGGCCGCGCTCAACTCGGCCACCAAGTACCCCTCCATCCCGACCTACCACCTGCTCGACCCCACCGCGCGCGGCAGTCTCAAGGAGGAGGCCCTCACCTTCACCGGCGACATCGTGGCCCGCGAGAAGCTGGACGGCGCCAACGCGCGCATCATCTCCCTGCCCGGCGGCGAGTACGTCCTGGGCAGCCGCGAGGAGCTGCTGCACGCGCGCGGTGACCTCATCGCCAACCCCGCCCTGGGCATCGTCGACGCCCTGCGCGAGGTGGCCGAGAGCCTTACCCCGCCCTTGGCGAGCATCCGCGTCCACTACCTGGAGGTCTACGGCGGCAAGGTCACCGCAGCCAGCCGCGAGTACACCGGCAACCGTGCCGTCGGCTTCCGCCTCTTCGACGTGGCCACCGTCGCCTTCCACGTGCTCAGCTGGACGCGCGAGCGCATCAGCTCCTGGCGCGAGGACCAGGGGCAGCTCTTCCACGAGGAGGAGGAGCTCATCGAGCACGCCGCCGAGGACGGGCTGGAGATGGCGCCTCACGTGTGCACCATCAGCGCCAGCGACCTGCCCACCGACATCGAGGGCATGAACGAGTTCCTCGGCAAGGCGCTGCCCTCCACTCAGGCCGCCCTGGACGGGAACGCTGGCGGCACTCCCGAGGGCATCGTCCTGCGCACCACGGACCGGTCCGTCATCGCCAAGGCCCGCTTCCAGGACTACCGACGCACCCTCAAGCGACGTGGGGCCGACGCGAAGGGGCGCCCGTGAGCCAAGCCCAGACTCTGCCCAACATGCCCAGCCGCGCGGTGCCCATCGTCGTCAAGCGATGGCGATGCCCGTGCTGCACCTATTCGCGTTCGCGACAGGAAGTCGTTGAAGCGCACATCGACGTGTGCTGGAAGAACCCCGGCAACCGGGCCTGCCGCACCTGCGCGCACTTCCAGCCCGCCGACTCCGAGAGGTGCGACTGCACCTACAGCTGCCCAGGTGTGTCCTGGCCCGACACCTGCCGAGTCGGCCGTGAACTCCCCGACGGCCGCCCCGTCCTGCACTGCCCCGGCTGGGAACCGGAGGAGGACGCAGGGTGAAGCACACCGACGCCGCGGCCACCCTGCGTTCCATCGGCGAAGCCCTCCGCCGAGCCGAGGACCCGCACTGGTCCGACCCAGAGATTCTGGAGTGGGAGCGTCGTCAGGTCACCTACCTGATGCCGTCCTGGGCTCCGCATATCGAATACCCCGAGGGTGTCCTGGAGTTCCTCGCGCACCCGGGGCCCGGATCCGGGCGCGCCCCCAGAAACCGCGGCTCCTGGGGGCGTCGGCTCTGGTCGCTGGAAGGGGACGTGTCGGAAAGCCGCACCCCTCCCATGAAGATGACGGCCGCCGACTACCCCGCGCCCGAGCGTCCCCAGCACGGGCCGCTGCTGCTCGGCCCCGAGCCGGAGATCGGCTTCGTCGAGGACGCCGAGGCCAGACTGCGGGTGCACTGGCCCGAGTCGATGGCCGGCCCAACCGGGGACGAGGACGACGTGCCGCCGGGGCCGGGAGAGAGGCTGAGCGCGCTCGTCGAGTACCTCAACCGCACTCCGCTGGACGACACCCGCAACCGTGTCGCGACCGCAGAAGCGGCGCGCCGGCGGCCCGCCCCCAACGGCAACTCCATCGCCGGCGTAGTGGTCGACGAGTTCGACTCCTACCTGCGCCGGGCCCTGAGCGAGCACCTCGTCTCCGTCACCACAGCCTTCGACGACCTGGTCAGACCCGCGTTCCAGGAGGCCTACGAACGCGCCCAGGAGAGCGCCCGCGTATCCACCACCTGGCGCTTCACCATGGAGGTCATCCCGGACGCGCCGATCGACCCGCGCACCCTGGAGATCACCGCCGCCTCGCGCGAGGTCCTCCTCGACTGGCGCGACGCCCGCCCCCGCCCGTGGACGGCCTTCACCGCCGGGCCCCAGCATCAGCCCCGCGGCCGCCAGCGCCGCAGCCCCAACCCGCGAGCCCTGTCCGCGGCCCGCGCCCCACGACGCGCTGGGAGGCGACCGTGACCTTCGACCACCGCAAGCTCACCCAACCCGAGCTGGCCGCCGAGGCCCGCGCGCGCTTCGGCGACGACCCGCTCGACTGGGCCTTCGTCTGCCCCGCGTGCAAGGACGAGGCCACCGGCCGCGACTTCGCCGAGGCCCTGGCCGCCCACCCTCGCAAGCGTGACGGCCGCCTCGTGACCGCCTCCGACCTGCTGGGGCAGATGTGCATCGGCCGCGTCATGGGCGCCCTGCACACCCCGCCGACGCACACCCGCGGCTGCGACTGGACGGCCTCCGGCCTCTTCCGCGGCCCCTGGGAGATCGTCCTGCCGGACGGCCGGAGCGCATGGGCCTTCCCTCTCGCCGAGGCCCGCACCCCCGCCAAGGAGGGAGCTCGATGAGCTACACCCTGATCCTGCACGTCGAAGGGCCCGCCACCCTCGGGGATCTGACCGTCACCGGGTTCGGCACCGCCCGCACCGCGGCCGCGATCGGCGAGGACTTCGCGCAGGCCCTGCGGGCCCGGTACGGCGACGTCACCGTCACCGCCGAGGTCGACTTGTCCGACCGGCGACACGTGATCGACCTGCGCGAGAGCAACTGGACCCTCAGCCACCCGTTCGCCTGCCGACCCCGGCTGTTCGACTGCCCCGTCACCCAGGCGGCCGAGCGGGATCTGACCGGACCCCGGCCGGAGCTCGGCCGGTTCGCGTGCGAGCTCGACAGCCAGGGCCACCTCGTCATCGGGGAGGCCGTGGCGTGAGCGAGCACCAACCGCAGATGACCATGCGGGAGAGCGCCATCGCCATGCACGAGGCGTTCACCAGCTACATGGAAGCCGGGTTCAATCGCACGGAGGCCCTGTACCTCACGGCGTGCATGCTCCGCGCCCCCGAGCCGCCCCGAGAGAAGGGGAGCGAGTCATGACCGCCCTCACCCACATCGCGGGGCTGGAGATCCAGGTCTGCCACTACCTGCGCCAGCGCTGCGCGTGGTGCGGGGCGACGCTCATCGACTACGACCTCGCCCGTATCGCCGTACCCGAAGGCCAGGACCCGCGCCCCGCGACGTGGCCCGCAGGCGCCCTGGTCGCCGTCGACGGCTCCGTGAAATGGGTCGTGGACCTGCCCAAGGACAGTCCTCTGCCCGCCGACGCCTGCGCTCAACTCGATCCGGAGGTCACCGCATGAGCGATCCCATGACCGTCTGCCTGTGCGGAAGCACGCGCTTCCAGGCCGAGATGGCCACCGCCAACCGCCTCCTCACCCTCGCCGGCTTCATCGTGCTCGCCCCGGGCGTCTTCCAACACCAGGGCGACACCATCACCCCCGAGGACGAGGAGCGCCTGGACGCGCTACACCTGCGCAAGATCGACCGGGCCGACTACGTGGTCGTCGTCGCCCCGGGCGGCTACGTCGGCGAGTCGACCCGACGCGAGATCGCTTACGCCCGCCGGCAGGGCACGGGCGTCACCTACTGGCACGACCACGAGCTCTATCAGGAAAAGGAGCCGCGCATCCGCAGCGAGCACGTGCTGGCCGTCATGGACGAGGCCCGCGCGCTGGTCGCGAACATCGACAACCCGCCGCCGGAGCGCCTCCAGGACTCCGGCTCCATCCCGGCTGAACCCCTGGGCGCGGGGGTCGGGCCGACGCTCACGGAGGACACCGATGGCTGAACGACCGCCCACCAACGTCATCTCCCTGACCGAGCGGCGCGGCCAGTACGACGGTCTCACCTGCTCCTGCGGGTGCACGTGGTTCCGCCTGGAGCGCCTCGGCGCCGACCGGGCCGGCGCCGTGTGCCTGACCCGGGACGGCCGGGTCACCGGCTACGTCGGCATCCCGACCTGTACCGAGTGTGGCAAGCACGTCTTCACCGAGGAGGACTGAGGAGCCATGAGCGACCGAGGCCGAGACACCAGCCGCGAGCTGACCGAGGTCCGCACCGTATGGAAGCGCGCACTCACTGGCATCGAGCAGATCGACTACGCATCCCACGACGAGACGCCAGACCCGGACGCGGCCGAGATGCGCGCGGCCTTGGAGCGGGTCGTGGAACTCCTGGAGCCGTGGAAGCGCACCGGCCGACCGAAGCGGGGCGGCCAGTGAGCGACGCCGCACTTCTGCGCCGCGCCGCCGCCCTCGCCCGCGAGGTCGCCATGGCCGCCGCTCAGGCCCGCCCCGGACCCTGGCACGTGGCCGTCGACCCGCACAGCAACGGCCCCGCCAGCAGCGTCCGCAACTGCGACCGCCACGTCACCGGCTACGTCCGCCCGGCGATCGCCCGCCATGCCTCCCTGTGGCACCCCGGCGTCGCGACCGCGGTGGCGGACTGGCTGGAGCAGCACGCGAACGAGCACGACGTCTACGACTGCAACTGGGAGGCCTGGGCGTGCGCGGCGCTGCGCACGGCACGCGCTCTGCTGGAGATCGTCGAGCCAGGCGAGGGCCTCGATTCATCCGACCACGCGACTGATGTCGGTGAGCAGGGCGTCGGCGCGCAGGTACAGGACGGCGTTCCCTACGACCTGATCCTCGTCCACCACCCCAACCTCCGCGTGGGTCTGCTCGCCCAGGACAGCGCGCCCATCAACGAGGCCACCGCCATCGCCCCGGGGGTGCCCGAACTCGCCATCCCCACCCCGAAGGCCGCATGCCCGCGGATCTCCGCGGTCGAAATCGAGACGACCCACCTGACCGTCCGACGCCGCCCTCAACACGAGACACCTGGAGATGCCTGATGATGATCCACGACCGCTGGCGCGTGGGGCGCCGCAACCCGTGCTGCGCCTACTCTCAGGAGACCCCCGAGCCTTCCGACGACGACACCTTCGTCGGCGCCCTCCAGTCGCCCGACTTCACGACCCAGGCCGTCCACGCGGTCAACACCCTGCCCGAGGCCCTCGACGTCCTTCGCGACCTCGCTAGCGCCTACGCCTGCGACACCAAGGGATCCGTCGACGAGAACCATCCCGACCTCGGGGCGCGCGTCGGCGAACTCCTCGGGTGCCCCGAGTGCGGAGACAGGCCCAGCATCCACTGCACCTACTGCGGCACCTGTCCGTGCGACTGCGGGGATCCCGATGTGTGACCCCGGGGACTCCCGTCGAGGAGGGCCAGAGGAGGTCGACGTGCTCCGCGGCCGCGTTGCCGCTCAGCTGGAGTCGGCTGCCATGTACCCCGGAGGCGTCGACTGGGCCGACGCCGCGATGGCCGCGGTCACCCCGGCCTTGGCCGACCGTGATGCGCGCATCCAGGAGCTGGAGGACACCCTCACCCGGATCAAGAGCGGTATCGCCCAGGCGGCGGCCCGCGACGCCTACGCGTTCGGCGCGCTCTACTACCCCACCTACGCCAAGGGTGTCCAGGCCGGATACAAACGGACGCTGCGCATCATCGACCGCATCGTCAACGGACTCGACTGGGACGGTCGGCCGCGCGCGGAGGCCAAGGAGGACGAGCGTGGCTGACCACCCGCCGGAGGACGCAGACATCCGCGAGCGGGCCGCAGCCGCCGAGCGCCGCGTCCGCGAGCTCGAAGCAGAGCTCGCCATCCTCCAAGCCGCGGGCGCCGAGCCCGACGCGACGCTCCTGACCGGCATTGGCGGGGCGCGGGGGGGGAGGGGACCACCATCTCCCTGCGGCCGCCGACCGAGATTCTCAAAGCCATCGTCAAGAGCCTCATCGCGATGCTCGACGGCGCGCCGAACTACGTCGAGATGGTGGTGAGCGAGGCCGGCAGCCCGGACCGATACGTGGTCCGCGTGCAGCGCGCCGAGGGGCGCACGCCGCACGAGCTGCGCACCGAGGCCGAGACGCGCGCGAGGCGGGCAGAGCGCGAGCGTGACGCCGCTCGCGCGTTGTCCGACCGCCGATGGCTGGCCTACCAGTCCGTGCGCCGCCGCGCGACCGAGCGCACCGCGGCGCTCCAGGTGGCCGACGGCGACGTCCGCCACTGGGCGACCGAGGCCATCGACGCCCGTCGGATCATGGAGCGCCGCGGTGCGCTGGTGAAGGAGCTCAAGCCCCGCGTCGCCGAGTTGGAGCGCGAGGCCGAGCAGTTGCACCGCCAGCTGGCTGCGGCCACCCGGTTCGAGTTTCTCGGCGCGGACGGGCACACGGTGGTCGCCGAGCGCGCGACCGAGGGTGCGCGCGCCCGCTGGTGGGTGATGGGATGGGGCGTCAGCGAACTGCACGAGAACGGGCCGGCGGCGCGAGCCCAGGCTCAGCGCAAGGCCGAACAGGCGGGAGACAAGGCGTGAGGATCGCACGCGGCAACATCGTCAGCTTCACCCCGGACAGCGGGTGGGAGGTCATCTTCGGCGCAGACGGCGAGCAATGGGCCGAGCCCGTTATCGGCTGGGCCGTCGTGGCGCTCGGCCAGGTGGCTGAGGAAGACGGTGGGGGAGTGGACACCGATCTCCAGCCGGTCATCCTGCCCGACGGTAAGGGGGAGGAACCGCAGTTGCTGCGGCACTACCGCGAGGAGTACGGCGAGCCCGAGTGGACCCTGAGCCGCGCCTG
>NZ_CBDRFA010000034.1:0-76770 GCF_965343085.1 Nocardiopsis synnemataformans
GTCGAACACGTTAACGAACCCGCACACCGTGGTGGGGTCGAATCCGAAGAGTGGTGGGGTCGAATCCGAAGATTGTTGTCCGGTCGCATCCGCACAACCTCTTGGGGTCGCGTGCACGACACGATCCCTCCCGGGTCTGAAGGCCCGGGGCTCCTAGCTAGATTCCGCTGAATCTGCCGTCCGCGCGGTGGAAAGACCCGGCCGAGGAGAGGTTCTGGCTGGGAGTCCGCGCCCCCGTGCCCTGACGGTGTGGCCGCAGGGTCCGGAGAAGGCGTCCGCGGCGCCGAAGCGGCGTGCCCGCGGACCGCAGGGTCGCGCCGGGGCGACCGGGAGATCGTGACGGGGGTCCGGAAGGGTGCTGTCGCGGGGGAGGTCACGCCTTTCCCGCGAACAAAAAGGACATTCCCCGCCCGAGAAAGAAAACGCTGGAGACAATCACCACCCCCGGCGGACCCGATGGGCTAGGTTGCGTTCCCGAGGCCTGCACGATTCCTTTCCCAAACCACCCCCAAAAGGAAAAGCCTCATTTCTCCCATTCGCCCGCACCCATCTTCCGCACGGAGGCACGAGCAGTGGCACCAGCGAAAACCGAGGCAGAGGAGTCCTCCGGGAAGGCCCCCAAGGGGTCGCTCATCGTGAGCTGGCTGACCTCGACCGACCACAAGGTCATCGGGTACATGTACATCATCACCGCCTTCGCCTTCTTCGTCTTCGGCGGAATCCTGGCGGTGCTCATCCGCACCGAACTGTTCTTCCCGGGCATGCAGATCATGTCCAACGAGGAGTTCAACCAACTCTTCACCATGCACGGCACGATCATGCTGCTGCTCTTCGCGACCCCGCTGTTCGTCGGCTTCGGCAACGTCATCATGCCGTTGCAGATCGGCGCGCCCGACGTGGCGTTCCCGAGGATGAACCTGTTCAGCTACTACCTGTTCCTGTTCGGCGGGCTGATCGTCGCGGCCGGGTTCCTGACCCCGGGCGGCGCGGCCAGCTTCGGCTGGTTCGCCTACACGCCGCTGTCCTCGGCGGTCCACTCACCGGGGGTGGGGGGCAACCTGTGGATCATGGGGCTGGTGGTCTCGGGTCTGGGCACCATCCTGGGCGCGGTCAACTTCATCACGACCGCCCTGTGCATGCGCGCGCCCGGCATGACGATGTTCCGCATGCCGATCTTCACCTGGAACATCATTCTCACCAGCGTGCTGGTGCTCATCGCGTTCCCCGTGTTGACGGCTGCCCTGATCGCGCTGGGCGCGGACCGCATCGTCGGCACGCATGTGTTCGACGCCGAGCACGGCGGCGCCATCCTGTGGCAGCACCTGTTCTGGTTCTTCGGCCACCCCGAGGTGTACATCATCGCGCTGCCGTTCTTCGGCATCGTGACCGAGATCCTGCCGGTGTTCAGCCGCAAGCCGATCTTCGGCTACAAGGGGCTGGTGGCGGCGACCATCGCCATCACCGGCCTGTCGGTGACGGTGTGGGCGCACCACATGTTCCCGACGGGTGCGGTGCTGCTGCCGTTCTTCTCGTTCATGAGCTTCCTCATCGCGGTGCCGACCGGCGTGAAGTTCTTCAACTGGATCGGCACCATGTGGCGGGGCCAGATCACCTTCGAGACACCGATGCTGTTCTCGATCGGGTTCCTGGTGACCTTCCTCTTCGGTGGTCTGACCGGTGTGCTGCTGGCCTCCCCGCCCGTCGACTTCCACGTCACCGACTCCTACTTCGTGGTGGCCCACTTCCACTACGTGGTGTTCGGCACGGTGGTGTTCGCGATGTTCGCGGGCTTCTACTTCTGGTGGCCCAAGTTCACCGGGACGATGCTCAACGAGAGGCTGGGCAAGTTCCACTTCTGGCTGCTGTTCCTGGGCTTCCACGGCACGTTCCTGGTGCAGCACTGGCTGGGCGCCGCGGGCTTCCCGCGCCGCTACGCCGACTACCTGCCCAGTGACGGGTTCACGCAGTTGAACCAGATCTCCTCGGTCTCCTCGTTCGTGCTGGCGGCCTCGACGCTGATCTTCTTCTGGAACGTCCTCGTGACCGCGCGGACGGCCCCCCAGGTGGGGATGGACGACCCGTGGGGTTACGGCTGCTCGCTGGAGTGGGCCACGTCCTGCCCGCCGCCGCGGCACAACTTCGCGTCGCTGCCGCGGATCCGTTCCGAGCGTCCCGCGTTCGACCTGAACCACCCGCACGTGGCGGCGCAGGCCCTGGACACCGAGCACGGGGAGGCTGCCCGGAGGGGCTGACCCGCGCGGGCGGGAGCGGGCAGCGCTGACGCCCGTCCCCGCCCGCATGTTCAAAGGAACCGGCGCAGCAGCTTCTGCTTGAGATCGGTGACGGGCGCGTAGGCGATGCGCATGGTGTCCATGAACAGCGACTTGTCCAGCACCGACTTGGTGTGCGAGAAGGTGTCGAGGGAGGCCGCGGAGTGGTAGGCGCCCATACCGCTGTCCCCCACACCGCCGAAGGGCAGGTCGGGGACGGCCAGGTGGGCCACGGGCAGGCCGAAGGCCAGGCCGCCCGAGGAGGTCTCGGTGGTCAGGCGGCGCTTGGTCTCCTCGGAGTCGGTGAAGCCGTACAGCGCCAGCGGCTTGTCGCGTTCGTTGACGAAGGCGATGGCCGCGTCCAGGTCGGGGACCCGCAGGACCGGCAGGACGGGGCCGAAGATCTCCTCCGACATCACCGGGGAGTCGGGGTCCACGTCGCCCAGGACGGTGGGGGCGACGTAGAGCCGGTCGATGTCGTGCTGTCCCCCGGTGACCACGGTGCCGCTCTCCAGCAGGGCGGTGATCCGGGCGAAGTGGCGCTCGTTGACGATGCGCCCGTAGTCGGCGCTGCGTGAGGGGTCCTCGCCGAACATCTCGGTGATGGCGGCGGTCAGCTCGCGCTGGAGCGGTTCGGCGGTGTCGCCGACGGCGAGCACGTAGTCGGGGGCCACGCAGGTCTGCCCGGTGTTGGTGAACTTGCCCCAGGCCAGACGGCGGGCGGTGGTGGCCAGGTCCACGCCGGGTTCGACGATCGCGGGGCTCTTGCCGCCCAGTTCCAGGGTCACGGGGGTCAGGTGCTTGGCGGCGGCGGCCATGACGACGCGGGCCACGGCGCCGTTGCCGGTGTAGAAGATGTGGTCGAAGCGCTCCTCCAGCAGGGCGGTGCTCTCGGGGATGCCGCCCTCCACGACCGCGACCGCCTCGGTGTCCAGGTAGCGGGGCAGCAGCTCGGCCAGGACGGCGGAGGTGGCCGGGGCGAGTTCGCTGGGCTTGACCAGGGCGGCGTTGCCCGCGGCGATGGCTCCGACCAGGGGCGCCAGGGACAGGTTCACCGGGTAGTTCCACGGGGCGATGATCAGCACGGTGCCCAGCGGCTCGCGCACGCGGCGGGCCTTGGCCGGGGCCAGGGCGACGGGCACCGGCACGCGCTGCGGGCGCAGCCAGGAGGCCAGGTGCCTGAGGGTGTGGTCGATCTCGTTGACGACGAAGCCGATCTCGGTGGTGTGGGCCTCGATGGGGCTCTTGCCGAGGTCGGCTCCGAGCGCGCCCTCGAACGCGGTGCGCTGTTCGGTGAGCATGCGGCGCAGCGCGCGCAGCTGGGCGCGGCGCCAGGCGACGGGCTTGGTGCGGCCGGAGGCGAAGGCGGCGCGCAGACGGGCGACCACCGGCGGGATCTCGGTGGTCAGGGTCAGCGGCTCGGCGGGGGGACGGGTGGCGGCCTCGGCGACGTCGGCGGTCTCGGCTGCGGGAACGCCTTGGGTGTTGGTCATGGGGCGATACTAAACGAAACACTTTCGTTTCCCTAGGCCTCACTCGCATAGGATTCCGGGCATGACCACCGACCATCTGCCCGACGCCTCGCGCGCCCCCCACCGGGGCCGGCCGCGCGACGCCGCCCGGGACCGCGCGCTGATGGACGCCACCCTCGCCGAGCTCGAACTGCACGGGTACGGCGGCCTGACCACGGCCGCCGTCGCCCGGCGGGCCGGTGTCTCCACCGCCACCCTCTACCGGCGCTGGCGCTCCAAGGAGGACCTGGTGCTGGGGGCCGCCCGGGACTGGGCGGAGAACCTGGGGCCCGACCGCGACACCGGCGCGCTGCGCTCGGACCTGTCCCTGCTCCTGCACGACAAGGCCGCGGCCCTGGAGGGGGCCTCGGGAAGGCTGCTGCGCGCGGTGCTGGGCGAGGCCGCGCACAACCAGGCGCTCGCCGACGCGCTCTTCGGCGACTTCGTGGTGCCGCTCCAGGACCGGGTGCTGGCGGTCGTGGAGCGCGCCGTCGCGCGCGGGGAGATCCCGCCGGTGGACGACCCCCTGGTGGTGGCGGAGATGGTGATCGGCCCGATGGTCAGCCACACGTTCCTGGTGCCGCCCGTGCCCGGCGCCTCCCCGGGCCACGACATCGCCGTTCGGCTCCTGCCCTACCTGCTGCGCGCCCTGGGCCACCGGGAGGCGGGGGGCTCCGAGGTGGCCTGACCATGTGAGTCAGGTTCTGCGTGGCGATCAGTGCTGTCTTGTAGCGACGCGACCCGGCAGACGGACCGCCGGAGCGGTTCGGCCCCCGCCGCGGGGCGGACCAGCGGTGCCCGCGGAGCCGCACCCCCGTGAAGGTGCGCGGCCCCGCGTCGCGGAACGGGGTCAGCCCACCGTCGCCGGTTCCCAGGCGCGCTCGACCACGCGCACCAGGCCCCGGTCGGTGATCTTCACGCTCGGGGACACCGCCAGGGTCAGGGTCGACAGGCTCATGAAGGCGTTGCGGTTGTCCCAACCCCACGCCGCCAGCTCCGCGCGCAGCTCCCGGGTGGCCCGGGCCACCTCGTCGGCGGGCCGCTCCGACATGACCCCGCCGATGGGCAGGGCGACCCCGGCGCCCGCGCCGCCCTCGCGGACCAGGTTCATACCGCCGCCCCAGGACACCACCCGGGCGGCGGCCTCGCGCAGCGCGTCCTCACTCGTGGCCACGACCGTGAGGTTGTGGCTGTCGTGGGCGTAGGTGGTGGCGAAGGCCCCCGCGCCCAGCTCCTGGCCGGTGACCGGCGCGAACGCCACCCCGCCCGCCCCGGTGTGGCGCTCGAAGACCGCTACCACCGCGGTCCTACCCTGCCAGTCGACCACTCCCCCGCGCACGGGCAGCACGACCTCGTCCGGCTCGGTGTAGGTGTCCACCGCGTTCACCCGCAGCGCGCGGAAGGCGTGTTCGCCGTCGGGCAGGTCCACCCGCCAGCGGGCCGCCTCCGCGTCGGGCGCGCTGATGCGCACCGTGCCGCCGAACGGGTGGTCCGGCGCGGGTCCGGGACCGGTGAGCGGGGCGCCGTCGCGGCCCACGACCGTGCCGCCCGCGATCGCGACCACGGGGGTGAGCTCGGTGAGCGAGCGCAGCAGGACCAGGTCGGCGCGCTTGCCCGGGGTGACGGTCCCCCGGTCGTCGAGGCCGAGCCTGCGCGCGGGCTGGAGCGTGAGCGCCCGCAGCACCGCCAGCGGGGGCAGCCCGCGTTCGAGGGCCACCGACCCCACCCGGTCCAGGTGGCCGGTACTCACGACAGCGTCCACGACGATGTCGTCGGTGACCAGGCAGAAGTCGGGCAGGTGCGGCAGCTCCAACAGTGCCCGCACGACCTCGGGGGTCAGGCACTTCTCCTGGAGCATCAACAGCATGCCCAGGCGGGCCTTCTCCACCGCCACCTCGGCGGTGTTCTTGCAGTGGTCGGAGTCGATCCCGGCCCACAGGTACTCGCCCAGCTCGGCCCCGGACAGGTTGGGGCAGTGCCCGTCCAGGCGCACGCCCCGGCCGCGGGCCGCGGCGATGATGGCGCCCATCCGGGGGTCCCCCGAGACCACCGCGCGGTAGTCCATCACCTCTCCGAGGGTGGTGACCCCCTCCCAGTCCAGCATCTCGGCGACGTCGTCGGCGTCGAGGCGGGCCCCGGCCGTCTCGAACCCGTCGAGCGCGGGCACGCACGAGGGAACCGCCCAGCGCATGGTCTGCCGGGTGGCCCCGCCCTGCTCGATCATCCACGCCTGCCCGTCGCGCCCGGCGACGTTGACGATCTCGTGGGCGTCGGCGAGCACGGTCGTGGTGCCGCGCGCGAGCGTGACCCGGGCGAACTCGGCCGGGGCCAGCAGCGAGCTCTCGATGTGCATGTGCGCGTCCACGTACCCGGGTGCGACCACGAGCCCGTCGGCATCGACGGTCTCCCTGGCCTCTACCGGGGTCCCCGGCGGCAGCACCGCGCGGATCGCGTCGCCGACCACGGCGACGTCGGCCCGCCACACCTGGCCGGTGTGGACGGAGACGACGTCTCCGCCGCGGATGAGCAGGTCTGCGGTGAGCATCGAGGTCGGTTCCCCTTCCGGTGCGCGGTCGCGGTTCACGGCGTCCTCGCGCTGTCGTTCGGTTCTGCGGCGTAGCTGGCGATGCCCTCGGTGAGGCGGGCGGCGAACCCGTCGGCGTCGACGGTGCGGGCCACGCGCACGTTCCGTGCGCGGCCGGGGGTGCGCACGTCGGCCACGAGGGCGCCGCGGGTGAGCTCTCCGGCGCACTCCACCGAGGCGGCGCCCTCCTCCCAGCCGAGCAGTTCGGGGTGGGCCACGGCGGCCACCGCCAGCGCGTCGTGCACCGGCACGGCGGCGACGCCGAAGCGGTCCCGGTAGCGCAGGGCGTAGTCGCGCAGCAGTCCTCCGGCGATCCCGGCGGTGCCGGGCAGCGACGCCAGCTCCTCGGCCTCGCGCAGCGGGTACAGCGCGGCGCGGGTGACGTCCAGGCCCACGATCCGCACCGGCAGGCCCGATTCCAGCACGTAGCGGGCGGCCTCGGGGTCGGCGTGGAAGTTGAACTCCGCCGCCGGGGTGATGTTGCCCTGGGCGAAGGCGGCGCCGCCCATCACGACGATCTCGCGCAGCACCGGTCCGGCCTGCGGGTGGCGGGCGAGCAGGGCCGCCACGTTGGACAGCGGGCCGATCGCCACCAGGGTCAGCTCGCCCGGCGAGCGCAGGGCCTGCTCCGCCAGCCAGTCGACCGCGTGGCCGGGGTCGAACGCCCGGGGCGGGGAGGCGGGGGCCAGCCCGCCCAGACCGCCGACCCCGTGCATGGGCTCGTCGCGCAGGCGCGTGGTACGCGAGATCGGCCCGGCCAGCCCCGAGACCAGCGGCAGTCCGGCCGGGGCTCCGGCCAGGTCCAGCACGTGCGCGGCGTTGCGGTCCACGTCGGCGAGGGAGGCGTTCCCGGCCACCGTGGTCACCCCCCGCACCTCCAGCCCCGGTGAGGCCAGCGCGAGCAGCAGGGCGAGGGCGTCGTCGACGCCGGGGTCGCAGTCGATCACAACGGGGACGCTCACCGCGCCACCTCCTCGGTGAAGCGGTCCAGCCAGGTGGAGCGCTCCTGCGCGATGAGGGCCAGGTCGCCCTGGTGGTAGCCGCTGTCGGACGGGGAGGAGGCGGCCTGCCCCGAGACCCGCTCCATGAGCGGGGTGGGGTCGGCCTCCAGCGCCACGGGCTTGTCGTAGAGGGCCTCGGCCATCCCCTCCTGCACCTCGGGGCGCAGCAGGAAGTCGACGAAGGCCAGGGCCCCGGCCTCGTTGGGCGCCCCGTTGACCACCTGCGCGGTGTTGGCGGTCATCACCCGCCCCTGTTCGGGCGCGGCGAAGCCGATCGGCTGTCCGGCCTCCACCGAGCCCATGGCGAAGTTGTCCAGGCCGGGCGCCATGGCGATCTCGCCGCGTTCCAGCAGGCTGGTGAGCTCGGTGGAGCCGGTGTAGAACTGGAGCGCGTCCGAGCCGATCCGGCCCATCGCCTCGAAACCGGCGTCCGGGTCGGAGGGGCCCGAACCGAAGTGCTCGCCCGCGGCCAGGACGAACATCGGGCCCGCCGAGACCGAGATGTCGGGCAGCACGTACCCCGCCTCGGGCTTGGCCCACAGGTCGTCCCAGGAGTCGGGTGCCTCCTCGACCAGGTCGGTGCGGTAGAGCAGTCCCAGGAGCTGGAAGGTGTAGGCGGGGCCGTACCCGTCCGGGTCCACCGCCCAGGGCTGGATGGCGCCGAGGTTGGGTACGTCGGCGGGGTCGACGGGGGCGAACAGCCCCATGTCCTTGCCGATCTGCGCGTAGTAGTCGGAGATGAGCACGACGTCGGTGTCGGGCGTCTCGGCGTTGATCCTCAGTTTGGTGAGCCGCCCGGCGTTGTTGCCGGTGTCCAGGACCACCCGGATCCCGGTCTCGGCCTCGAAAGGGTCGGCCACCACCTCGGTGAACTCCTCGGTGGCGAAGGCGAAGGTGCTCACCACCAGCGTGTCGGGGTCGTCCTCGCGCACCGGTGCGCACGAGGCGCTCACCAGGGCCAGCGTCGCCGCCCCGGCGAGCGCGGCCAGCAGTCGGCGCGGGCGTGTGGGACGGCTCATCCGGCCTCCTCCGCGAGTTCCACCAGGTGGCGGTGGGGCAGGGCGATGCGCACGGGGTCGCCGGGGCGCAGGTCGTCGGCGGGGTGCAGGGAGCGCAGGACCGAACCGGGTCCCTCCACCCCGTCGATGCGGGCCTCGACCAGGCAGTTGCTGCCCTGGAAGGTGACCTCGGCGACGGTGCCGTCCAGGCCGGTCCCGCCCTCGCCCTCCCGGGTTCCGGCGGGCAGCAGGCGCACGTGCTCGGGCCGGATGGTGACGGTTCCGTGCCCGGGCACCCGCGGGAAGTTGTCGTAGCCCAGGAACTCGGCGACGAAGCGGTTGGCGGGCCGGGGGAAGACCTCCCGGGGCGCGCCCGCCTGCTCCAGGCGTCCCTCGTTGAGGATGACCATGGTGTCGGACAGCTCCAGCGCCTCGTCCTGGTCGTGGGTGACCAGGACGGCGGTCAGCCCGGTCTCACGCTGGACCCGAAGCAGTTCGCGGCGCATCTGCACGCGCAGCTGGGCGTCGAGGTTGGACAGCGGCTCGTCCAGCAGCAGCACCGAGGGGCGGATGGCCACGGCGCGGGCCAGGGCCACGCGCTGCTGCTGGCCGCCGGACAGCTCGGCGGGCTTGCGGTCGGCCAGGTGCGCCAGGCCCACCAGCTCCAGCGCCTCACCGGCGCGTTTGGCCACCTCCTGGGCGGCGATCTTGCGGGTGCGCAGCCCGTAACCGACGTTGTCGCGCAGCGTCATGTGCGGGAAGAGCGCGTAGGACTGGAAGACCATGCCGATGTTGCGCTTCTCCGGCGGGGTGCGGGTGGCGTCCTGGCCCTCCAGCAGGATCCTGCCGGAGGTGGGCTGGAGGAACCCGGCGATCATGCGCAGGGTGGTGGTCTTGCCGCAGCCGCTGGGGCCCAGCAGCGTGGTGAACTCGCCGCTCCGCACGGCCAGGTCCAGGTCGGCGACGGCGGCGGGGCCGTCCTTGCCCCTGCGTCCGCCGAAGCGGTGGGTGACGCGGTCGAGTTCGACGACGGGTGTCATATGGGTGTCCTTCTTCCCGGTTAGCGGCCGAAGACCTTCGTGAAACCGACCATGCGCTCGGTGGCGAAGGCGACCGCGACGCTGAGCGCCAGGAGCAGCACGCTGACCGCCGCGACCACCGGGTCGAACGAGGACTGGACGTAGTTGAGCATCTCCACCGGCAGCGTCGCCACGCCCGGGCCGGTGAGCAGCAGGGACAGCGGAACGTTGTTCAGGGAGGTGATGAAGGCCAGGATCGTGGCGGACACGATGCCCGGCGCCATGACCGGCAGGGTCACGGTGAAGAAGGCGCGCACCGGCCCGGCGCCCAGCCCCCGGGCCGCCTCCTCCAGTCGCGCGTCGGCCAGCGACAGCGAGGCCCCCACCACGCGGACGGTGTAGGGCAGCAGCAGGACGGTGTGCCCGACGATGAGCGCGCCCAGCGCGGTGACGCGCATGCCCACCATGAGCTGCTGGAACAGGGCCAGGCTCAGGACCAGTTCGGGGACCACGATCGGGGCGAAGAAGAGGTTCTCCATCACCCTGCGCCCGCGCGGGTTGCCCCGGTGCAGCGCCAGGGTCGCCGGAACGCCCAGGAGCAGGGCGACCGCGGTGGAGGCGAGCGCCACGGCGACGCTGGTGCCGAAGGAGTCGATGAAGGGCCCGTAGTCCAGGGCGGCGGCGAACCAGCGCAGGGACAGGCCCTCCGGCGGGAAGGCCAGGGTGCTCCCCGCGGTGAAGGCGACCCCGATCAGGATCACCACGGGACCGAGCATGAGGACGAAGGCCGCCGCCGCGAGCAGCGACAGGAAGGGGCGTCTCAGGATCATGAGGTGGTGGTGCTCCCGATCTTGCCGAGCCGGCCGGACAGCGCGCTGACCGCCAGCACCAGCACCGTCATCACCAGGGCGACGGCGCTGGCGGAGGGCCAGTCGAGGCTGACGTTGACCCGGCTGTAGAGCAGGGTGGACAGAAGGCGTTCGCGCGGCCCGCCGAGCAGCTGGGGCGTGGTGAAGGCGGTGACCGCGCCCGCGAAGACCAGCGTGCAGCCCACGAGCACCCCGGGCAGGGCGAGCGGGAAGACCACGGTGCGGAAGGCCCGGCCGGGCGAGGCGCCCAGCCCCCGGGCCGCGTCCTCCAGGCGGTGGTCCTGCTGGGCGAGGCTGGAGTAGGAGGACAGGATCATCAGCGGCAGGAACAGCTGGACCAGGCCGAGCACGATGGCGGTCTCGGTGTAGAGCAGCTGGACCCGGCCCATGCCCAGGGCCTCGCTGATCCCGCTGATGAGGCCGTTGCCGCCCAGGACCATGATCCAGCCGTAGGTGCGCACGACGGTGTTGAGCAGCAACGGGAAGATCGCCAGGGCCAGGAGGCGACCGGACCAGCGGCCGGGGGCCCGGGAGATGAGGTAGGCCACCGGGAAGCCCATGAGCAGGCACAGTCCGGTGGTCACCACGGCGACGCGGACGGTGCGGGCGACCACGGGGAGCAGGTAGGGGTCGCTGAGCAGACTGCCCGTCTCGCGCGCGACCGTGGCGGGGTCGCCGTCGGGCGGCCAGGCCAGGGTGGCCACGACCGGGTAGCAGAAGGCGAACAGGACCACGGCCAGCCCCGGGACCAGCAGGACCGTGACGGGTGGTCGTGGAAGGCGGCCGCGGCGCGGAGCGGCTCCGGTGGCGCCGACGGTGGGTGACGGGCGGGGCAATTCCACTCCCGGTCGCTGTCGAGGGGACGGTCTGGGATCTTCGCCGTGCTTCAGCTGCACGGCGCTTCGTCTGCGCGGTACTTCATCCGCACAGTTCCTCATCCGCATAGTGCTTCATCTGCGGAAATGCCTGCAAGCGCTTGCACAAGCGCTTGCACACCGTAGCCTGTGTCGGGGACACGAGCCAACCCCCGGGTCGCGAGTGTGACAGGGGGCACCATCGGGTGTGAGGAGCTGCAATGGCGAGTCTGGACGACGTGGCCAGGGAGGCCGGTGTGTCGGCGTCCACCGTTTCGCGGGCCCTGTCGCGGCCGTCCATGGTCTCCGAGCCCACCCTGCTCAGGGTGCGCGCCGCCGCGGAGAGGCTGGGCTTTCGCGCCAACCCGGCCGCGCGGGCGCTGACCACGGGCCGCAGCGGCTTTTTCGCCCTGCTCGTCCCCGACCTGGACAACCCCTTCTACTCCACCACCGCCACGGCCGCGCAGGAGCTGGCGGGCAGGAGCGGACGCCGGGTGATCATCGCCGTCACCGGCGGCGACGCGGCCCGGGAGGCCGAAGTGCTCGGCGAGCTGGAGAGCCAGGTCGACGGTTTCGCGCTCCAGTCACCGGTGGGCTCGGCCGCCGACCTGAAGGAGACGCACCGGCGCAAGCCGCTGGTGGTGATCAACCGCCGCGTCCCCGGACTGACCTCGTTCACCGTCGACACCCCCGGCGGCCTGGGCACCGTCTACGACCGCCTGGTGGAGCTCGGGCACCGCGACGTCGCCTACCTGGCGGGTCCGCCCAGTTCGTGGATGGACCGGCGCAGGCGCGAGGAGCTGGTGGAGCACGCCGCCCGGTCCCGGCTGCGGGTGCGGGTCTTCGGGCCCGTGCGACCGGCCTTCGCCGAGGGTGCCGCCACGGCGCGGGAGATCGTGGACTCGGGCTGCACGGCGATGCTCGTCTACAACAGCCTGTTGCTGTTGGGCGCCATGTTCGAGTTCGGCCGCATGGGGCTGCGGGTGCCCGAGGACATCAGTGTGGCCGCGGCCGACGACATCGCCCTGGCCGACCTGCCGGGGCCGCCGATCTCGGCGGTGCTGGCCCCGGCGGACGAACTGGGGCGTGCGGCGGTGACGGCGCTGGTCGAGATGGTCGACGGGCCCGCCGGGACCCGGCCCCGGGGACGCAGACTGCCCACCGAGGTACGGATCACCGACTCCCTCGCGCCGCCGCGCGCGGCACGCGGCTGACGGACGTCCGGCTGTCCCGTGCTCACCGGTCGGGTTCGGGCGTCGGGAGCTGGGACGTCAGTGGCTCAGGAGCCCAACGGAGGACAGCGTTCGGCACGGAACCCGAGGTCGGCGGCAGGAGCGGTGTGAAGGCCTGGTCCGGTCACCGGAAAGCCGGGCGAGAGCGCGCCCCCGTACGGGATCCTGGGCGGGACGAAGCAGCGATCGACCGAATCGCAGGAGTCGGCTGTATGGACAGAACAGTTCTGGTGATCGGCGGGACCAGGGGCATCGGGCTCGGCCTCGCCGAGGCTAGGGCGCGCGAGGCCGCCCGGGAGCATTCCCAAAGCAGAGTAGGAATTTTTGTTCTTGGGCCATCCTTTACGGCGTAGATTCACATTGTCGTCCGTGTGCACGGAACGGAGGCGCGGTCCCCGCGAGCTTCGGCGCTGCTGTCGCCATGTCCTCTCCCCCACCGCTCCACTTCGATGACGTGACCGTGGAGGTCTGAGCGCCAGCGAACCGGCGCAGTGCCCGGAAAGGGACCAAGGAACTTTTCTTCTTCGGCGGGGGGAAGTATCCCTGGCGTCCATGAGCGACAGCAGAAAGATCACCTGGGAAGGCTTCTTCAACACCCGCGACCTCGGCGGCCTTCCGAACCGGAACGGACGGAGCGTCCGCCAGGGCGCCTTCATCCGGTCAGCCGACCCGCGCTTCGTCACCGAAAAGGGCTGGCAGACCGCGTACGACGCCGGTGTGCGCACCGTCGTGGACCTGCGCAACCCGGACGAGATCCGCCCGGCTCCGGGTGAGGGCCTGACGAGTCAGGGCGGATCCGCCGCGTTCCCCGCGGAAGCGGCCCAGACACCCCTCCCGCCGGGGATGACGCGCCTGGAGGTGCCCCTGGACGATGTCGAGGACGTCGAGTTCTGGCAGGACGTCAACCGTCGGCGGCTGAACGGGAGCCCGCTCCACTACCGGCCCTTCCTCGAACGCAAGGGTGAGCGGTGCGCCGCGGTGATCACCGCCCTGGCCCAGGCCCGGCCCGGCGGCGTCCTGTTCCACTGCGGAGCCGGACGCGACCGCACCGGCCTGGTCGCCCTGCTGCTGCTCGCCCTGGCCGACGTCAGGGCCGACGCGATCGCCGACGACTACGAGCTCTCCACGACCGAACTCGTCCCGCTCTTCGCCGCGATGGGACACAAGGACCAGGGCCCCGTGATCGGGGCCGTGCTGTCCGAGCGCGGCCTGACGCTCCGCGACACCGTCCTCGACGCCCTCCGCGGGCTGGACGCGCACGCCTACCTGTTGGAGGCGGGAGTCCGGGAGGAGGACCTGGACGCCCTCCGGAAGCGACTCATGGACTGACCACCGCCTTCGAACGACGCGACTCGGCCGACCAGCGGGGTGAGCGGACCGTCCCCGTCTGGCCGGTGAACGCCCGCCGCCCTTGGGGGGACGCTCAACCGCGCAGCCGCGCGTTGAGCCGCGCGGCCTGTCGCATGAGGTGGTCGCGTTCGGGCAGGTTGGACGCTGAGCGGGCGGCCTCGGCGTAGAGCCGCGCCGCGGTGGCCGGGTCACCGTCACGCTCGTGCAGGTACGCGGCGGCGGCGGTGCGGCGGGGCACGGAGGGGTCCAGTCCCGCCAGGGCGGCCAGGCCCGCCCGCGGGCCGTCGGCCTCGCCGACCGCGACGGCCCGGTTGAGGCGGACCACGGGGCTGTCGGTGAGGCGCACCAGTTCGTCGTACCACTCGACGATCTGCACCCAGTCGGTCTCCGCGGCCGTCCGGGCGTCGGCGTGGAGCGCGGCGACGGCGGCCTGGGCCTGGAACTCGCCCAGGCGGTCGCGGGCGAGGGCCGCCTGGAGCACGCCGACGCCCTCGGCGATCATGCGGGTGTTCCACAGGCCGCGGTCCTGCTCGGCGAGGGGCACCAGCCTGCCGTCGGGACGGGTCCGTGCCGGGCGCCGTGCGTGGTGGAGCAGCATGAGCGCGAGCAGGCCCGCGACCTCCTCATGGCGGATTCTGGCCGCAAGCTGACGGGTGAGCCGGATCGCCTCACCGGCGAGGTCGACGTCTCCGGAGTAGCCCTCGTTGAAGACCAGGTAGAGCACGCGCAGCACCGTGGCGACGTCACCGGGCTGGTCGAACCGGACGCCCGAGACGGTCCGCTTGGCCCTGCTGATGCGCTGGGCCATGGTCGCCTCCGGCACGAGGTAGGCCTGCGCGATCTGGCGCGTGGTCAGGCCGCCGACCGCGCGCAGTGTGAGTGCGACGGCCGAGGCCGGTGTCAGGGACGGGTGCGCGCACAGGAAGTACAGCTGGAGCGTGTCGTCCACCGCCTCGCCCGGGCCGGGCACGGGCTCGCCCTCGACGCGTACCTCGCGGTGCCGCCGCGAGGTGTCGGCGCGGACGGCGTCGAGGAACTTACGCCAGGCCACGGTGACCAGCCAGCCCTGGGGGTTCTGCGGCGGGTCGTCCGGCCACACGCGCACGGCCTCGACCAGGGCTTCCTGCACGGCGTCCTCGGCCGCGGCGAAGTCGGCTCCGCGGCGGCCGAGGATCCCGATCACGGTGGGGGTGAGGGTCCGCAACAGGGCCTCATCCATGGTGTGTCACTCCGTGATGGTCGGGGGCGCGGTCAGGAACGGGCGCACCTCGAGCCACTCGTGGATCGGCTCCCCGCCCGCCCCGGGCGCGGCCGACAGCTCCCCGGCCAGCTCGAGCGCTCGCTCGTAGGTCTCGACGTCGATCACCATCCAGCCGGCGATCAGGTCCTTGGTCTCGGCGAACGGGCCGTCGGTGACCGGCGGCCGTCCCTCGCCGTCGTAGCGGACGAACGTGCCCTCCGGGGAGAGCGCCTGGCCGTCGACGAACTCGCCGGTGCCCTCCAGCCGATCGGCGAAGTCCTGCATGTACCGCATGTGGGCCGAGACCTCCTCCGGCGTCCACTGGTCCATGGGCACGTCGTTGACCGATGCCGGTGCGCCGCGGTAGTGCTTGAGCAGCAGGTACTTGGCCATGATGTCCTCCGTGGGTTGTTCCGTGGCCCGGGAGGGCCGGGTGCGGTGCGGCCCGTCGTGGGCCGTGTTCACTCCGGGGACGGAGCCGCGCGTGGGTTCTCGACATCCCACGGCGATATTTTCTGACGGATTTCACGGTGTCTGCTTCTTCCATGGTGCCTGTCGGCGTGTTTCGCGGTGCCGCAGACGAGCACGGGGGCGTTTCGCGGCACATTCGTCGGGCGAAGCCGCCTTCACCCTCGGACGGAAGAAGCAGCCCGCTTCCGCCAAAGGGAACACCCCGGCAGCGGGAACCTTCCGCGCCCCTCCCCCACACGGACGGCGGGCGGCAAGACGCTGTGGGTCGGGGCATCCGAACGAACACCCTGAACGCGGCGAACAGCCGTCCTCCCACCGGCCGGAACAGCCGTCCCAGGGCGGTGCGCCATGGCTGTCAGCATCGCGTTGGCCATGCTGACAGCCGCGTCCGGGAGCGCTTCGGAAGTCTCGCCACCTCGGGGGACGGTCCGCGACGGCGGGAGGTGACGGGCGGCGGGGTGACAGGCGGCGGGGGGACGGGGCGGTCTCACGCCAGGACCGCGACCGACCCCCGCTCCACCAGGCGCACGGGCAGCCGCACGGCGGTGCCGGGACCCTCCACGAGCAGGTCCATGATCCGCTCCCCCAGGGCCTCGCGCTCCACGGCGATCGTGGTCAGGCCCGGGTCCAGCAGGGCCGAGGTGGGCAGGTCGTCGTGGCCCACCACGCTGACGTCCCGCCCCACGCGCAGGCCCAGGGAGCGGGCGGCGTCGTAGACGGCGGCGCTCAGGTGGTCGGAGTTGACGACCAGGGCGCGGTGCCCGGGGCGCGCCATCATCTCCGCGGACCTGCGGGCCACCGCGTCGTAGTCCAGGGGGCCGCGTGCCACCGAGCCGGCCACCCCGTGCTCGGCACAGTGGCGGTGGAAGGCCTCCTCACGCCCCCAGTCGGCGGCCAGGGGCTCGGGGGCCATCAGGAGCGTGGCCTCGCGGTGACCCCGCTCCGCCAGGTGCGCCACGGCCCGGGCGACGGCCTCATCGTCGTCGGGGCCGACCGTGGACAGGCGGCTCGCGGTGCCCTCCCGGTCGGGTTCCGGCGTGCAGTTGAAGGCCACCACCGGGACGTGGGAGTGGCGGTCCATCCACTCCAGGAGGCGGCCGCGCCGTCCGATGGGCGCGATGGCGATCCCCGCGACCGCCTCGGCGGCGAGCCTGCGCAGCGCGGCGCTCTCCCGTTCCTGGTCGTAATCCGAGCTCATGATCAGCAGGAGCGCCCCCTCGCGGTGCGCGACGGTCTCCATGCCGCGCAGCACGTCCAGGAAGAAGGGGTTGCGCATGTTGCGGATCACCACGCCGTAGGCGGAGCGCCGGCCGGTGCGCAGGGCCCGGGCCCGGCCGTCGGCCTGGTAGTCCAGTTCCGCGGCGACCCGGCGGACCCGCTCCGCGGTCGCGGCGGCCACGCGGCCGGTGCCGTTGAGGGCGAAGCTGGCCTGGGCGACCGAGACGCCCGCCCCGGCCGCGACGTCCCGCAGGGTCGCGCGCTTGGTCGGTTCCGGCATGGCTCTCCTCGGGGGGACTGTGGCCGTGGACTCGAAAGTACCGTGCGCCCGCTCCGGCCGGGCACCGGAGGGTCGATGGCGCGGGACGCTGTTCCACCAGCGTTCGGTCTCCGGTCACCGTTTGCGAAACCTCAGGTCACCGCACTGATTAATCGTTTAATCAAGCACTTCCGCACAGCGGTGCCCGGCGGGCACCGCAGCCGACCCCGGAGTCCCCATGACCCTCACCCACGGCCGCGGCGTCCTGAGCGCCGCCGCGATCGCCTCCGTCCTCACCCTGACCGCCTGCGGCAACGCCGACCTGCCCTCGGCCTCGGCCACCGGCGACGGCGGCACCGTCATCACCTACAACTCGCCCGCCGAATGGGGCAACTACGGCGAGGTCCTGGCCGCCTTCACCGAGGAGACCGGGATCCAGGCTCCCAACGACCCGAAGAACTCCGGGCAGGCCCTGGCCGCACTCCAGGCGGAGAAGGGCGCGCCCGTCGCCGACGTCGCCTACACCGGCATCGCCTTCGCCGGACAGCTCGTGGAGGCCGGAGTCCTCCAGTCCTACGTGCCCGAGGGCGCGGAGGAGGTCCCCGAGGACCTGCGCGACCCCGACGGGAACTGGACCGCCGTCCACACCGGCACCATCGCCTTCATCGTCAACGAGGACCACCTGGACGGCGCGCCCGTGCCGAGCAGCTGGGGGGACCTCCTCGACCCCGCCTACGAGGGCAAGGTCGGCTACCTCGACCCCACCCAGGCGGCCGTGGGCTACTCCGCCGCGACGGCGGTCAACCACGCGCTCGGCGGTGACCTGTCCGACTGGAAGCCGGGCCTGGACTACCTGGCCGAGCTGAAGGACAACGGCGCCGCGACCTCGGCCCAGACCGCCACCGCCAAGGTCGCCCAGGGCGAGATCCCCATCCTCATCGACACCGACTTCAACGGCTACAAGCTCCGTGACGAGGGCGCCGACGTCAGCGTCGTCATCCCCGAGGAGGGCTCGTTGCAGATCCCCTACATCGTCGGCCTGGTCGAGGGCGCGCCCAACGCCGAGAACGGCAGGGAGCTCCTGGACTTCTACTTCTCCGAGCAGGGCCAGGGCCTCTTCGCCGACGGGTACATGCGCCCGGTAATCGGCCAGATGCCCGAGGAACTCGCCGACCAGGTCCTGCCCGAGTCCGACTACGAGCGCGCGATCACCATCGACTACCTCGAGCAGGGCGAGCGGCAGCAGGAGTTCATCGACCTGTACCAGAGCGAGGTCGGCTTCTAGTGTCCCCCGGTACCGCGCGCGTGCGTCGCGGCATACCGCCCCCGTGGTCCGCCGCGCTCCCGGCCCTCACCCTCATCTGCCTGTTCAGCGCCTACCCGGTCGTGGTGCTGGTGGCCAACTCCCTCGGTCTGGGCCGGTCCCCGGCCGACGGGGGCCCCACCCTGGAGCACTACGCCGACGCCCTGGCCTCGGCGGCCGTCCGTGAGTCCCTGGCCGCGTCGGCGCTGGTCGCCGGGGTGGCGGTCCTGGCCACGCTCGTGATCGCCGTCCCCGTCGTCCTGCACCAGGCACGGCAGGACCGCGCCGGGGGCGGCGGGGCCGCCACCGACGCCCTGCTCACCCTGCCGATCGCCCTGCCCGGCATCATCATCGGGTTCTTCGCGATCGTGCTCAACGGCAGGACCGGACTGCTCGCGCCGCTGTGGGAGGGCTTCGCGGGGCTCGCCTACACCCTGCCCGGCCTCCTCGTCGCCTACGTCTACTTCTCGCTGCCCCGCGTCCTGGGGCCGCTGCGCGCCGCCGCGGCCGGGCTGCCGCCCTCGCTCACCGAGAGCGCCCGCACCCTGGGCGCCTCCAGGGTCCGGGTACTGGTCACGGTCACCCTGCCCCTGCTGTTGCCCGCGCTCATCGAGACCGGGGGCACCGCGGCGGCGATCGCCCTGGGCGGGTACGGCACGGTCGCCACGCTCTCGGAGGGCATCCGCCTGCTTCCGCTCAACGTCGCCAACGAACTGACCACCGGCTACCGCCTGGCCGCCTCCTCGACCCTGGCGGTGCTGCTGGCGGCCATGGCCGTCGCCGCGCTGGTCCTCGGCCGCGGCGTGGGGCGCCTGGTCGGACGGGTGGTTGCCTCGTGAACCGCGTCGTCACCTGGGCCGTGTGCGCCTTCGTCCTCATCCCGATCCTGGCGACACTGGTGGTCGCCACCAGCGTCGACTTCTCCCAGGGGCCCTGGGGCGGCGGGGTCACGCTGGACTGGTTCGCCCACGCCTGGCCCCCGCTGGCCCCCGTCATCGGCCGCAGCCTGGCCGTGGCGGCGCTGGTGGTGGTGTTCAACCTCGCACTGGGCGGTCCGCTGGCCTGGTGGGTGGCCCACCACCCCTCGCCGCTGACCCGGCTGACGGGATACCTGGTCAACGTCCCCCTGGCCGTGCCGGGCATCGCGTTGAGCGTCGCCCTGGTGAGCGCCTACGCGGCGCTGCGCCCCAGCGGGCTGCTGCTGGTCATGGGCCACGTGGTGTTCACGTTGCCCTTCACCCTGGCCGCCCTGGTACCCGCGCTGGCCGACGACGAACTACGCCTCAACGAGGGGGTCGCCCGCAGTCTGGGTGCCGGCTCGGCCAGGGTCCTGGCCACGGTCACCGTCCCCGGCTGCCTCATCGCCCTCACCCAGGCGATGACGATGGTCTTCGCCCTCTCCTTCGGCGAGTTCAACATCTCCTTCTTCGTCAACCCGCCCGCCACGCCGACCGTGCCGTTCGCCCTGTTCGACGCCTACTCCACCCAGAGGCTCGAACCGGCGTCCGCGCAGTCGATCGTCTTCATCGCCTTCGTCGCCCCGGTGCTGACGGCCATCGTGCTGGCCCGGCGGCACGCCCTGAGGAGCACTCCGTGACCGATCTCCGTGAACCCGGGACCCGCGTGTCCGGCCCCACCACCCGCGCGTCCGGCCTCACCGTGTCCGACCTGACCATCCGCTACGGCGACACCGAGGCCGTCCGCGGGGTGTCCATGGAGGTACTGCCCGACGAGACCGTGGCCGTCGTGGGCCCCTCCGGCTGCGGCAAGAGCAGCACCCTGCGCGCGGTGGCGGGGCTCACCCCGGTCGCCGGGGGAGGCATCGGCCTGGGCGGGCGCGACATCACGCACCTGGACCCGGCCCGCCGGGGCGTGGGCCTGGTTCCGCAGAACTACGCGGTGTTCCCGCACCTGAGCGTGGCGGGCAACATCGCCTACGGCCTGCGCGCCCGGCGGGTCCCGGCCGACCGCAGGCGCCGCCGGGTGGCCGAGATGCTGGAGCTGACCCGGCTCACCGACCTGGCGGGGCGCCGACCCGACCAGCTCTCCGGCGGCCAGCGCCAGCGCGTGGCCCTGGCGCGGGCCCTGGCCGTCGAACCGGACGTCCTGCTCCTGGACGAGCCCCTGGCGGCCCTGGACCCCCAGTTGCGGGGCGGCCTCCGCAGGGAGCTGTCCACCATGCTCTCCTCCTCGGGGTGCGCCACGCTGATCGTCACGCACGACCAGCGCGAGGCCCTCTCCCTGGGGTCGCGGATCGCCCTGATGCGCGAGGGGTCCCTGGTGCAGTTCGGGACGCCCCGGGAACTCTGGGAGGACCCCGCCGACCCCTTCGTCGCGGACTTCCTGGCCAACGCGGTCCTCCTGGACGCCGAGCGCTCCCAGGGCGAGGCCGCGGTGCTCGACGGCCGGTGGA
Organism: Nocardiopsis synnemataformans; assembly: GCF_965343085.1. Lineage (NCBI taxonomy): Bacteria > Bacillati > Actinomycetota > Actinomycetes > Streptosporangiales > Nocardiopsidaceae > Nocardiopsis > Nocardiopsis synnemataformans. Next base: position 20,593 of record NZ_CBDRFA010000034.1, read on the forward strand.
GGATCCCCGCGGCGGACCTGCGGACGGGGCCGACCGGACACGGCCGCACCCGCCTGCTCCTGCGCGACGACAGCCTCACCGTCACCGACCGCGACGACGCCTCCGCCGTGACCGCGCAGGTCACACACGCCGAGTTCGTCGGCGACGCCGTCCGCCTCACGGTCGACGCGCACGGCCGCGTGTTCGGCGTCCGGGTACCACCCGACGCCCGGATCGGCCGTTCCGTGTCGCTGGCGGTCGTTCCCGGCCGCGCCACCCTGCTCGTCCCCGCCCCCTGAGACCACCGGACCGCCCCACGACGGAGGAACCATGCTCGAACTCGAAATCCTCGGATCCAACGCCACGGCGCCCACCGCGGAGGGCCCCGCGTCCTGCTACCTGCTGCACACCGACGAAGGCGTCCTGCTCATCGACGCCGGGCCGGGGTCCCTGCTGGCCTACTGCTCGCGCTACGGGCTCGACCGGCTGCGCGGGATCGTGGTGACGCACCTGCACGCCGACCACAGCCTGGACCTCATGGCCTGGGCCTACCGGTGGACCTTCCCCGAGGTCCTGCCGCGCGTCCCCCTGTACTACCCGGCGGGGGAGGCCGAGCGCCTGGCCGCCTTCGACGCGGTCTTCGGCATCCCGACGCTGCCCACGATGAACAGCCCGATCGCCCAGTCCTTCGAACCCAGGGAGATGGCCATGGACGGGACGACCCGCTACGAGGTGGCGGGGACGGCCTTCCGCTCCTTCCGGGCCCACCACAGCGTCCCCTCCGCCGCGCTCCGGTTCGAGGGCCCCGGCGGCAGGGTGGTCTCCTTCTCCTCCGACACGGGGTACTGCGAGGCCGTCGTGCGCGCGGCCGAGGGGGCCGACCTGTTCGTGTGCGAGGCGACCTACCTGGAGGCCGACGACCAGGCCCTGACCGGCCACGGCCACCTCACCGCCGCGATGGCCGGGGACCTGGCCGCCGAGGCCGGGGTCGACCACCTGGTCCTCACCCACTTCGCCGACCCCGGCATGTGGGAGGAGGGCGCCCGGGCCGCGGCCCGCGGTTTCTCCGGCGCGGTGAGCGTGGCCAGGCCCGGCAGCCGCTTCTGAGGTGCCGACCGGGCCGGTGAGGAGTACCACAGCCTGGACCACGAGTTGTGGACGCCGATCCTCTTCGGTGCCTCCCGCCCGGATCGTGCTCCGACCCCAGCGAGAAGTACCAGCTCCCATGCCCCCGCCTCGCCGGTCGAGGACACCGGCCCTCCCGAGTTCTCACACTCCCGGTTCCTCGGCGTCCGTGCCGTTCGTACACCGAACCCGAGCCAGACATGACCAACACCCCTGACACCAGTCTCCCGGGAGGTGCCGGGAACAGCCCACCTGTGGGCCAGAACCGGCCGAGCCGACCCCAGCCTTCCGACGATCGCCGGGTGACGGGAGGCGATCCAGGCACACGCCGGAGCTTCCGCCACCCCCGGTACGAAACAGTTCGCGCGTGAGGTCGGGCTTGGCAGGGGTCAGGACAGTTGCCCGCGCCTGGGGTCGTCCTTCAGTGCCTTGCGGTACTCGGTCGGAGTCACGCCGCGCAGGCGCTTGAAGGCGACGCTCAGCGCGAAGGCGTTGGCGTAGCCGACACGCTGGGCGATCGCCGCGACGGTCGCCTCACCGCTTCGCAGGTGTTCGGCAGCCTGGGTGACACGCCACTCGGTGAGGTAGGTCATCGGCGGCTCTCCAACGAGCCCGGTGAAGCGCCGCGCCATCGAGGCTCGGGAGACCCCGCACCCCTGTGCCAGGGACGCGACCGTCCACGGGCGGGCGGGTGCTTCGTGCATGAGGCGCAGAGCACGGCCCACCACCGGGTCAGCCATGGCCGAGTACCAGTGGGGAGCCCGCGTGTCGGGACGGTCGAACCAGTGCCGGAGTGTGGAGATGAGCACGAGGTCGAGGAGGCGGTCGAGGACGACCTGCTGCCCCGGATGCTCCTTGGTGCTCTCCTCCACCACCAGGTCCATGGCCGGACACCGGTACTCGGCGCTGGAAACCACGAAGGCGCGGGGCAGGGCTGACAGAAGGCGCTGGCTGACCTCGCCTCCGAGTTCGTAGGAGCCGCTGAGCAGCAGGTCGGGGCCGTCCGGGCTGTCGCCGCACAGGCGCGGCCCCAAGGTCAACTCCTCCAGGACCGGTGTCCCGTCAGGCGTGGTGCACAGGTCGGCGCCCTGCACCACGTACTGGGCGGAGGTGTCGGGATGATCGGCCACGCTGTGGGCTCCAGGACCGCGCACGATCGCGATGTCCCCGGCCTCCAGGGACAGGGGGGCTTCCTCGTCCGCGAGGACCCAGCCGTGTCCGCGGACCATGGTGACCACGGTCAGCAGGGTCGGGTTGGCGAACCGCAGGGACCAGGGAGGGCGCAGAACCGTCTGGCTGAACAGGGATCCGCGCGCCCTGACTCCGTCCAACAGATCTGCAAGAGCATCCATACCACGACTGTAGACGCACAGACAGGCATGTGAGCTTCTCAGCTATGGAAAGTCTCATGAGAGCAGGATTGACTCGGGGCATGACAGAGATGACAACCCAGAGCACCTTCCTGGTCACAGCGGGACAGGGCATCACAGGGCGGCGGGCCACCCGGATTCTGCGCGAAGAGGGTTTCACCGTACGCGCCGCTTCCCGCTCGTCCGAGCAGTACTTCGACTGGCTCGACCAGAGTTCCTGGAGTCCCGCCCTGGAGGGTGTCGACGCCGTGTACCTGGTGCCCTTCGACCCCGAGCCCCTCACCCCGGCATTCGTCCGGTCGGCGGTGGAGGCGGGTGTGCGCCGTATCGTCCTGCTCTCCGGACGGGGCGTCGACGTCCCCGGCTACGGCGGTGAGGGCAACGACGCGGTGGCCTACCACCTCGCCGGGGAGGAAGCGGTGCGCGCGAGCGGCGTGGAGTGGACGATCGTGCGCCCGGGCTGGTTCGCCCAGAACTTCAGCGAGGGTTTCCTGCGCGAGGACGTGCTCGGCGGGGAACTCCGGTTGCCCACGGCCGACGTGCCCGCGAGCTTCGTCGACGCCGAGGACATCGCGGCAGTGGCGGCCGCGGCCCTGACCGGCGCCGGCCACTCCGGTCAGGTCTACGAACTGTCCGGTCCGCGCTCGCTGACCATGGGCGAGGTCGCCTCGGAGATCTCCGAGGGCACCGGGCGCGACGTGCGCTACGTCCCGCTGTCACCGGAGGGGTTCGTCGCCGAACTGATCCGGCAGGGCTACGCGGAGGAGGACGCGCGTTCCTTCGAACGGACGCTGTCGCCCATCCGGCTCGGGTTGGACAGCCACCTCTCCGGCGGGGTGCGGCGGGCCCTGGGACGCGAGCCCCGTGATTTCACCGACTTCGTCCACGACGCCGAGGCCTCGGGCGCTTGGAACAAGTGACCCCGTGGGGCCGCGCACGCCGCGGCCCCAGCCGATCGCACACCCACGAGGAAACACCTTGACCGCGCCGCCTGACTCCGCGAAGGCCTCCGATGGCCCGCCGACACGCGCGAGTGCCAGGGAGTGGACGGGACTGGCCGTCCTGGCACTTCCCACCACACTGCTCACACTCGACATCACCGTCCTCAACCTGGCGCTCCCCCACCTGAGCGCCGATCTTGGTCCCAGCAGTACACAACAGCTGTGGATCATCGACGTCTACGGCTTCATGATCGCCGCGTTCCTGATCACCATGGGAACGCTCGGTGACAGGGTCGGGCGGCGCAGACTCCTGATGCTGGGCGCCGCGTCCTTCGGTGTGGCCTCCGTCGTCGCGGCCTACGCGACGACCCCCGCGATGCTGATCGCCGCCCGGTCGGCACTCGGTATCGCGGGAGCCACGCTGATGCCCTCGACCCTGGCCCTGATCAGCAACATGTTCCACGACGTCAGACAGCGGGGCATGGCCATCGGTGTCTGGGCCACCTGCTTCTCCGTGGGAGCAGCAGCCGGACCGCTCGTCGGAGGACTCCTGCTGGAGTACTTCTGGTGGGGATCGGTCTTCCTGCTGGGGGTGCCGGTGATGGTGCTGCTGCTGGTGTGCGCCCCGCTGCTCCTTCCCGAGTACCGCGACCCACAGGCGGGCCGTCTGGATCTGACCAGCGTGCTCCTGTCCCTGGTCGCGATCCTGGCGTTCATCTACGGCCTGAAGGAGATGGCCGCCTACGGAGTGCGTCCGCAGTACCTGGCCGCGCTGGCCGCCAGCCTCGCCTTCGGGGCCCTGTTCGTTCGCAGGCAGCGGCGCCTGGCCCACCCCCTGCTGGACCTGGCACTGTTCTCCGACCGGGCTTTCCGTTCCGCGCTCGTGGTGCTGCTGCTGGGGCTGGCCGCCCTGGGCGGCCTGTACCTGCTCGTCTCCCAGTACCTGCAACTGGTCCAGGGGCTCTCCCCCCTCCAGGCGGGGCTGTGGCTGCTGCCCTCGGCTCTCGGCACCGTCACCGCCTCCCTTCTGGCGCCGGTGCTGGCCCGCCGTATCCGGCCGGGACACGTGCTGGGAGCGAGCATGGCCCTGTCGGCCCTGGGCTGTGTCCTGCTGACGCAGGTGCCCCACACTGACCTCCTGCTGGCGATGACGGGTTTCACGCTCTTCTACATCGGCACGGGACCGTTGACGGTTCTGGCCACCGACCTGGTGGTGGGATCGGCTCCGCCGGAGAGGGCGGGATCGGCGTCGTCGATGTCCGAGACGAGTATGGAGATCGGGTTCGCACTGGGCATCGCCGCCCTGGGAAGCATGGGCACCGCCGTCTACAGGTCCGAGCTGGAACACGGAGCACCGGGCGGGCTGCCGACCGAGGCAGCGGGCACCTCAGCCGATTCGCTCGCCGGAGCCTACTCCACGGCCGAGCGTCTGGACTCCGAACTCGGGCGACAGCTGATCGACGCGGCCGCCCCGGCCTTCACCACCGGCATCGCCGCGGCGGCGTGGGCGTGCGCCGCGGTGACCGGGATTCTCAGCGTTCTGGCCTTCATCGCCCTGCGGCGGATACCCCCCGCCGGCTCGGTCGGCCCGATGCCCGGCGCGTTCCCCGATTCCACCCAGCATGAGGACTGACCTCACCCGGAACACATGAGGCGCACAGCAGTGATCGGATGAATTGTGACGAAACTGCACTGTGTTACACATAGGCACACGAAAGCAAACCCTTCCTGTTTGCAGCGTCAGGGCGCGGGTGCCCGTGCGGGTGCCGCGGCGCTGGCGTTCGGCGTTCGACAGGGCCGAAAGGTGCCAGACGGCGGCCTTCCTCCTTTATCTTAAAAATTAAGGATACTTTCCCTATCCCCGAATCGGCTTTTTTTGGTACCGTACCGGAGAGATCAACACCGGTCGACACACATCCGATACGGATAGGATGGCCGCACGAATGCAAGCACTCCTGACGGATAGAGCTTCCACCTTCCTGAAAGCACTTCAGCAGGAACTTCGCACTGACGACCTTCTCTCTCTTTCGAGCACCGCCGAGGAACCAGCCGTCGAGTTGCCGCGCGTGAGGATCGCAGATCCGACCGCGCTCACGAACGCCGAGATCACCGCGTTCAGCCAGGCCTTTGTCTCCCGGTCCGGAATGGTGGCGTTCGAGTGCGAACGAACTACCTCCGACGACGGCGTGCACCCGCTGGTCAGGTTGGGCGAGCAGATCCGGGAGCACGTTCCGACCTACTGGGCGGTCGCCAACCCCTCCGACGGCCCGGACGGGACGACCAAGATCCACGACACCGGGACACCTCAGGAGAGCAGGTCTCTTACCTCCTTGGGTATGGCTGCCCACCAGGACGGATGGCTGAGCCTGCCCGGTGTGCTGTCAGTCACGGGCCTGTGGGCGGACGCGGCGCCACTCCACGCCGCCTCCACCTACGGGCAGAACATCGTGCGGCTCGCGCTCGACCTGTGGCGCCGGGACGAGGAGGCTTTCCAGAGTCTGTTCACGGACGATGCCATCGTCATCCGACGAACAGCGGACGGTTCCGTCGTCGCGACTTCCCCCGTGTTGTACACCAAGAACGGATGGACTCACTCGTTCTTCCGAGAGCCGAACGACGAGTACGAGATCAGCGGTGGATCGCGGGAACCCGCAGCGATCCGGGCTTTTGAGTTCCTTGCCAGCCGCTCGCACTTCGGCTCCAAGGGGTCCGCCTTCACCAAGCTGGACCGTACCGGCCGCGGCCTTGTTTTCAACAACAGGCACTGCATCCATGGCCGGACGGCCTTCACCGACGATCAGTCGGCGGGAAAAAAGAGGGTCATCGCCTCCAAGTGGTGGATCTCCGATCCAGAGCACAAGAACCGCTCGTGGGGTTGACAGAAGGATAATCCTCCACCCACCGGGAGAAGCCACTCTCGCGCGCTGGACCCGTTTCAGGAAATACGATAATCGAGGTCGGTGGGCCCCGGTCGAAGGCTGGGGCCCACCGACGACCACGGCTCAGGCATGGACGAAAACGGTGTTCAGGCCGCCCGCGGCGGTACTGGTCACACCGGGCCCGCCGGGTGCGGAGAAACGGGCGAATATCCCTCCCGCACGACCCTCGATGAGGATAGGACTCAGCACATGCGGCAGGTCCAGTGAGAGGCACTCCCCCGAAGCCTCGTCGACGAAGCTCATCGGCAGGGTGTCCGGCCGACAGTACTCCTGGACCACGTACTCTCCGGTGAGCCGGTCCGTCAACAGCTCGCGCCACTCGGTGTCGGTGGTCTCGTGCCCGATGACCACGCCCGCTCCCCCAAGCCCGCCTGCCGGCTTCACGATGAACTCCTCCTTGTGGGACTCGAGCATGCCGAGCAGATCCCTTTCCCGGCCTCCGCGCAGAACCTTGCGGTCTTCGAGAACCGAAGTCCACGGCACATGGTCCTCGATGAAGTCGCGGTGGTGCGCGGGAAGGGCGGGAGCCCGCTCGGTCAGCCAGGCCAGGACCTTCTTGTTGGAGTACAGGTGGGAGAGCGCCGGAGCCAGGAGCAGGGTGGAGTCATGCTCCACCGCGGCTTCGAGGGCCCCCATGGGTTCCCCGTCGGCGTAGGCGCCCTCCATGACGAACTTCATCAGTAGGACGTCGATCCCGAGACCATGCTGGTTCCTCAGACCGCCGTCCTCGTACAGTTCGTCGAGTTCGACGAAGACGCACGGCAGCCCGTTGCTCGCCGCGTCGTCGATGACCTCCACGAAGTGCTGTTCGTTCGACCCGGCCACCGCGATCTGGGGAACACCGTCGGTCCGCTGCCCCGCGATCCTGGCGACGAGCTCCCGGCGGGCTGAGACAGAGTTCCCGGACCACGTACGGGTCTTCTTGGCAAGCTCCCGATAGCGGGGGTCGCCCCAGAACCTCGCGTTCATCCGGTGCAGGTGTTCGGGCCCGCCGAAGGCGCTCGCGATGTTGCACTCCAGGACCTTGGGCACACCGCCGCTGAGGACGAGGTCCGGTCGGGCCTGGCTCGCCGCCCACTGGTTCCAGGAGGGACGGCCGCACAGCAGAGGGCTGGGCTCCACGCCGAGCAGGTCGCACAACTGGTAGGGATCACGGGCCCTGCGTTCGCACTCGGCGACCGCGAGTTGGACAACGTTCTTTGCCGCGTGGGCGACGCGTCCCGCCGTCTCCTGGTCCAGGATGACGGGGCGGATCGGGATCGGTGACTGGGGACCGCGCCACAACTGGGTCTTGAGCGCGTCGTCGAGCGACCTGGCGAAGGCGCTGGCCCCGGCCGCGTCCTCGGTCGCCCGGCGGTGCCACTCGGCGACGATCTCGGGGTCATAGCCGAACGAGGATCCCATGGTTCTCCCTGGGTTGTGGGGTGGTCGCAGGGACACGGCGTGGTCACCCTGTCCGCTGGCGCGCCCACACCGGTTCCACCTCAGGCATGTCCCTGAGAGTGCGCAGCGGGCTGAAGACGATGATCACGGTGGTCGCCAGGGCACCGACCGCCGACACCAGCAGCATCGTCCGCATGTCGAAGACGGCCACGAGGAGACCGCCGAGGAAGGCCCCGACCGGAAGCATGCCGAAGTTGGCGAGCCTGAGGAAGGCGTTCACCCTCCCCAACATGTCAAACGGTGTCACGGAATGGCGAAGAATCTGGTTCTGCAAATTAACCACAGAAATACCGACGCTGTATACGAGAAGCCCTCCGGTGACAACGATGAAGGCATTTGACTCCGGCGCGGTGACAACGATGAGCAGGCCGATAGCGTTACTCGTGGCACCGGCGAGGAAGAGGTTCCCGAATCCCATCCTCTTCCCCAGCCACCCAGAAACAAGAATGCCCAGGAAGAAACCTGAGTTTCCGATGACACCGATCACGGATGCAGCAGCGACCGAGAGACCCAGTTCTTGGACCTTGAACACGAGAACGTACGTGGTGAACATCCCGACGAAGAGGTTCCTCGATGCCACGAAGTACACGTTGGGGCGGAGGAGGGGACTCAGAAAGACCTGATAGAAACCGTCAGCGGCCATACGGAAGCTGATGTTCTCCTGCGCTTCGGGCTCCCGCTCGGGCTCCGGCGCCCGGAGCAGGCAAAGTGTGACCAGGCTGATGACGGCGACCACGGCGTCGACTGCCAACACCGACCACAGTGGCAGGAAACCGATGAGGAAACCGGCCAGGGCGGGGCTGGCGATGGTGGCGAACGCGCGGCTCAGCTCGACCCAGAAGTTTCCGCTCGCGATCTGCTCCCGCTGGAGCAGACCACGCAGGACGGGGTGGTAGCACACCTCGTAGAACACCGTCGCGCTACCGAGTACGAAAACCGCGACGAAAAGCATCCACAGGCTGAAGGAGTGGAGGGAGAACAAAACCATGACCGTGGTCATCGTCAGGAGGCGCACAACATCGCCGAAGATCATGATCCGCCGGCCGCGAAAGCGGTCGGCGAGCACCCCTGCGGGGACCGACAGCAGGAACTGGGGAAGCAGGTGCACGGTTCGGATAAATCCCACCATGGACGCGGCCGCACCCATGTGGACCACCAGGAGCGGCAGGATGAACTGGGTCACCTGGAATCCGATGGGGAAAGAACTCTGACCGACCCAGAAAGTCCGGTAGTCCGGGTTCTTCCAGGCTGTCACCGGTTTTTCCATATCAGGCTCTTCTCGGGGCGGGGGAGTCTTTCCGGCCGACTCGGAACGCCATGTTGGCCGCACCGCCGCCCTGGGCGTTCACGATGTAACCGCCGCCACTCGGCATCTGGCGCACCACCAACCCTCCGCAGCGCTCGCCCAGGAGCAGCGGGGAGAAGACCGTCTTGAACTCCACCGTCCGGGCCCGGCGGTGTTTCCTGTCGTACACGGGCAGTGTGAGGGTGTCCGGCTCGACGAACTCCTGCACGACGGCCGTGCCCGAGGCGAGGGCGTCGTCGACGAGTACCTCCCAGTCACCGGGGGAGGTCGACCTGCCCACGTGGACGCTCGCCCCGGAATGACCCTGGTATCCCTTGAGAACGAGGTCCGCCTGTTCGGAGCGCAGCCATGTTCTCCTGTCGGAGTCCGTCGCGCCCGGCAGAGAGGACGGGTCCCCGAGGTCGAAGGTCACCGGCAGGTGCCGACGGACGAGCTCCCGTTCCGCCGCGGGCAGGTCGGCCGCGGCGCGGGTGAGCCAGGCGAGTACCCGCTTGCTGGCATAGGGCTCGGCCGCCTCGGGGGCCAGGACCAGTGCCGCGCGTTCGTCGATGACCTGCCGCAGGGAGGTCAGTTCGATCCCCGCCTCGGGTGCGTCCGCGGTGACGAAGGTCCGAAGGATGATGTCGACACGGAGCTCTCCGACGTAGGCCGCCCCGTCCCGCACCCGAACGTCCTCGGGGCAGGCGTGGACAGCGGGAACACCACCCGTTCGCAGAGCCTTGACGACCTCGGCGAACACGGCCTCGCGACCGAGGTCGTCGACATGGCTCCGGTAACCGAGGACCACGACCTGGGGGGAGTCGGTTCCAGTCGTCCGGGCGAGCCCTCTCAGCATGTCGCACAGAGCGACGCCTGGATCCAGTGACGAGACCGGAAGTGACCCCGCGACCTTCGAGACCAGCGGGTTCTCCCAGTAGATCTGGTTGAGCTTCGTGAGTTGCGTGATCCCGCCGATCGCGCTGTTGAAGTTGACCTCCATCAGCTTGGGGACGCCCTTGGAGAAGACGAAGTCCGGGCGGCACATCCACAGTGCCCACTGGTTCTGTCCGGGGTCCTCCGTCCACAGGGAGAACGGGGGTGGGACGTGTGCGACACGGGATGCCAAGGATTCCTCGCCCCCGCGGCCAGGGAGGCCGCACACCTTCTCGACCAACTTCCTCATCGCCACGCCGGAAGCAATGACGGAATCATACTTGTCCGCGGCGAGAAAGACCGGACGCAAAGGCGTCGGGGCAGAATCCGAACGAAAGTAACCGACCTGCATCCGGCTGTCAAGATCAGATGCATATTCATGCACCAAGCGATCCTTGAGGAGATTCCGGTCCAACCCTCGAACCACTTCTTCTGGATCTTCGATGCAGCTGGATCTAGTGATCAAAATTTTCCAAGTCTTCGCCACAAGGGACATCCACGAAAACACGCAAGCTGGCATCTTGGCGCCAGGATTGGCTGTCAAACCTTACGCAAAACGCAACCCAGGAATCCATGGGCCCAATGGATCGTATCCATTTCGTAACCTAGAGTCAAGGGGCGGCGGACCGGCCACGACCGCCCGCAGCCCAGCGCTCCCCCTCACAAAATCGCAGATCACTGACCATTTCCGAGCCAACGGCGAGCCACACCGGGAGCGACAAGGACGCGTCGCGCTTCGCCTCCGTCCACGCTTCACTCGAACGAGCACTTCCGGCCACTGAGCTAGCACCGGAGGGCAACCTCAGTCAATTGCTTGACCAAGATTTCCTGGCCAGATGTGGACACTGCGACCATTGCGAACAACAGAAGGGAGTTGAAAGACTTCGCCGTGGACCTAGCACCTCCACCAAGGGAAAGCGGCAATCTTGTCCATTGGAAAATTCGCTAAGCTGACCAAGCCAGGTGCGCCCCTTGCGCGATCGTCCGTGACACGGCATGAAAAATTAAATAATCAAGGCCTTCCCCTGGCTATCAATTTCGATGACGATGTCGACGTGGCAGCGTGGACGAAAGAAAACCGGGACGAACTCCGGGCGGACCTGTACCGCCACGGGGCCCTTCTGCTGCGTTCCCCCCAGCGGCCGGACTTCGACGAGGTCTACAACGCGTTCAGCGGCAAACCCATCGACTTCCAGGGTGGAGCCGCCATCCGCAGCCGGGTGGGAAAGTCCACCTACACGGCCAGCGAATACCCCGAGAACCTCGACATCAGGCAGCACAGTGAGTTCTGTTACGCCCACGACTGGCCCATGCTGCTGTTCTTCCAGTGCGACGTCGAGCCCCAGGACCGCGGGCAGACCCCGCTCACCGACAACCGGCGGCTGATGCGTGAGATCCCCGAGGAGATCCGCCGGGAGTTCGCGGAACGGGGCCTGCTCTACGTCCGGGGCTACGGCTACAACCGCACCTGGCAGCGCTCATACGAGACGGACAGCCGGGAGGAGGTGGAGGCCCTGTGCGCCGCGGAGGGCCGACGGGTCGAGTGGGTCGGAGACGACCAGCTGCGCACGTACGAGCGGCGCGACGCCATCGCACGCCATCCCGTGACGGGCGAGGAGGTGTGGTTCAACTACGCCCACGGATTCCACATCTCCCGCATGGACAGCGGTATCCGTGAGGCGCTCTCCACCTCCCCCGAGGACACGGACGAGCAGCTGTGGCCCAACAACGTCTACTGGGGCGACGGGTCCGAGATCGACGGAGAGGTCATCAACGTCGTGAACGACATCGTCGAGAAGTGCACAGTGCAGTTCGACTGGCGGACGGGCGACGTCCTGATCGTGGACAACATGCTGGCCGCTCATGGGCGCCGACCCTTCAGCGGTCCCCGCCGCATCCTGCTCAAGATCGCCGAGTCCTACAAGGAGACGCAGGTGGTGCAGGCGTGAGCACCACCCAGGAAACCCCTGAGACCACGTCCGGCCAGCCCTACGACCTCAGTCCGTTCCAGCGGGCCTCGGTGGGCGGCGCCTCCCGGACCGTCACACTTCGCGCCCAGGCCCCGGAGGGGCCGTTGGAAGCGCTGCGGGACGCGGTCGCCGCCTCCGTGGCCGCGGCCCCCGTACTCACGTCCGAGTACGTCCCGGTTCCGGGCATGCGCATCCCCAAGCAGGCGAACACCCCCCATACCGTGCGTTCCGGCGCCTCCGGCGAGTGGATCATCCAGGGCGGGACGTTCCACGCGACCGTCAGCGAGACCACCGCGGGACGTCGGCTGGACCTGTCGTGCGACACGGCCTTCATGGACACGGCCTCCGCCGAGCTCCTGCTCGCGGACATCGCCCTGCGCCTCGTCGGAGCCCCTCGGGAACGGACTTCCGGTGTGGACTTCTCCACCGTGGCGTCCGGGCACACCCTCATGCTCCATGAGGGAGAACTGTCCGCGGAGGAGGCCTACTGGTCCGAGCGGCGGACAGCGGGCGGACGTGGCCCGCGTCTGGAGGACCTCATCCCAGGAGCGGGAACCGGGGCGGGGAACGCTCCCACGACAGTGGTCCGCAGGCTCAGCCCCGAGATGTCGGAGAAGCTGGACGAACTGGCGGAACGTTCCGGCTGCGCGGTAGCCGACCTCGCCCAGCTCGCCCTTGAGACCGCTCTTCTGCGTCTGGGCGGGACGCTGGGCCTCCTGGGCAGGGCCGAGGACGCCAGGGGCCTGATGGGCCTTGACGGGGCCATCGGCCCCCTCACGCAGGTGGTTCCCGGCGGAGAGCGCGTCCTCGACCTCACCGGCCACGCCCGGAACGCGGTGAACACGCTGGTGGAGCAGAGGGCCGCCGACGCCGAGATGCTCGGCGGCCCGGCCCTTCCCCCCTACGGGGAGCAGCCAGTACTGGTCATGGACCGCACCTGCGGGCCCCGCGCACCCGAGGCGTGGCGGATTCTCTCCTGGCAGTACCCGGTCGGCGGAGACATCACCCTCGCTGTGTGGCACCACGACGGGGCATGGGAACTCAGGGCGCAGGCCAACCAGGGGCGCGGACCCGACCAGGTCGACACGCTGACGGCCCTGTGGTCGGGGCTGCTCATGGATCTCCTCGGACGTCCCGAGAGCCAGCTGTCGGAGCTCGCCCTGCTCCCTCCCGAGGCTTCCGACGAACTGGCTGACGCGGCGCGCTCGAAGCTTCCCGCCGCCGTATCCGTGACCACGCGGCTCGCACAGCACTTCGCTGAAAGGCCGGACGCCCCCGCCTGCTTCCTGGGCGAGCGGGTCTGGAGCTACGGTCAGCTCCGGGAACGAACCGGCCAGATCGCCAGCGCCCTGTCGCACCTGCCCCCGGGGGCGGTGGTCGCCATCATGGCGGAGCCGGAGTTCGACCTCGTCGCGGCCCAGCTCGCCGTGCTCTGGCGGGGAGGCGTGTTCATCCCGCTGTCCCGGGAGGAACCGTCCGCACGTGTCCTGGACGCACTCGACCGCGCCGGGGCCGCGGCGGTGCTGGTCGGGGGTGAGCCCGCCCGGTTCCAGGCACCCTCCTCCTGCGAGAGGATCAGTCTCGACGACATCGGCGCCGAGGCCCCTCCCCTCGGAGCACCCGCCGACGTCGCCCCCCAGGCTCCGGCCTACATGATGCGCACATCGGGTACGACCGGCAGGCCGAAACTCCTGGCGATCAGCCGGGGAAGCCTGGACAACTACCTGCGCTGGGTGGACGAATCCCTCCTGGTCGGGGACGAGGAGTTCCCCGTCGTCTCCAGCCCCGTCTTCGACGCCAGCCTCAAACAGACCCTGGGGGCCGTCTACGCGGGCACGGCCGTCCGACTGCTGGAGTCCGACCGTCTCGACCCGGACGCGGTGCGGGCGGAACTCGCCGGCCTGCGGGGACGACTCGTCCTGAACTGTGTTCCCGGCTACCTGTCCGAGCTCCTGGCCTCGGACGAACAGCACGACTCCACCATGCCGATCACGCGGTTCCTGATCGGGGGTGAGCGCCTCCCCGCCAGACTGGTGGCCAGGGTGCTGAAGAGGTATCCGGACTCTGAACTCTGGAACCTCTACGGGCCGACGGAGGCGACGGCCACGGCCACCGCGGGAAGGATCACGGACGAGGAGCGCGTCCATGTGGGCAGGCCCGTGGCCGGTGCCGGTCTGACCGTGGTGGACCCCTACGGGGCGGTCCTCCCCCGGGGGGCACGCGGGGAGGTCGTGATCACGGGCCCGGGGCTGTCCGACGGCTATGTCTCGGGGCATGAGGGCACGTCGCCGTTCACCCCCCTGCGGCTGGGCCGGGGCAGTATCCCCTCCTACCGCACCGGTGACCTCGGGGTCATCGACCAGGAGGACCGTCTGTGGCTCATGGGACGAGTCGACCACCAGGTCAAGGTCAACGGCTGGAGGATCGACCCGGAGGAGCTGGAACGCGTGGCCCAGGAGGTCGAGGGCGTGCGGGACGCCGTCGCGGTGCTGGACGACCGTGCTGAGCAGCCGTGCCTGCGGGTGTTCGCCACCGGAGAGGTGACCTCGGAGCTCGTTCTCAAGCACCTGGGCGAGGTCCTGCCCAAGCCCATGCTGCCCGCTTCGGTGACCCTCCTGGACCGGTTCGACACGGGGGTGACCGGCAAGGTCGACCGCAGAGGGCTCCTGGAGCGTCTCGGAGAACAGGTCGAGACCTCACCCGAGGACTACACGCCGCAACAGCTGATCGTCGCCACCGTCTGGCGGGAGGTCCTCCAGCAGGGTTGGCCCGCCCCGCAGGCCGACTTCTTCAGCTCCGGCGGCCACTCGCTCCTTCTGGCACGACTGGTCAACCGGTTGCGGGCCGAAGGCCACCACCAGCTCTCGCTGCGAAAGGTCGTACGCAACCCCACGGTGGCGTCAATGGCGGCGCTGATCGCCCCCAGCGCCTGACACGGTGCCCGCGACGGCACCGGCGGCCAGCTCTCACACGGGTGCGCGCCGGTGCCGCGCGCCAGCATGTCCCCCAGCAGCCCACCCACGCAGAAGAGCCGATGATCAACCAGAGCGACAACCTCGTCCCGCTACGGGGCGGCGGCGAGCCCGCCACCGTCTTCCTTCACCCCGCGAGCGGGCTTTCCACCGCCTTCCGACGCCTGCTGCCGCACCTTCCCGGAACGGGTGCCGTCTACGCCTACGAGAGCCTCGAACCGGGCGGGCCGGAACTGTGCTCCATCAACGCCCTGGCCGAGCACTACTGGGCACAGTTGCGCGGGGAGGGCCACGAACAGCTGGTCCTCGTCGGATGGTCGTTCGGCGGACCGGTCGCCGTGGCCATGGCCTCCCTCGCCGAGGCGGAGGGCCACACGGTCCTGGGAACCGTGGCCATCGATTCGGGGACCCCCGAACTCCTGAGCTCCCGGGACGAGTCGCTCCTCGGAAAACTCGCCGGGCTCTTCGAGCTCGATCCGTCGTCGTTCCCCGACCACGAGAGCACACGAACGGTCGATACCGCGTTGGCGGCGATCACGGCCAGGCTCAGGGTGGACCGGGGCATGGACACCCTCGAGGTCGACGACCTCCGTCCGTTCGTCGACACGTATTTCTGGCACCTGGACGCCGCACGGGAGGGCTGGGACGCGAAGTGCCCCCAGGCTCCCTTCCTCCTCATGAGGGGACGCGACGAGCACGGCTGGAAGGACTCTCCCGAGGATCTGGGCTGGTCGGCTGTGCTCGGGACCCCACCGGCGACCGTCTGGCTGCCCGGTACCCACTACAGCCTGATGAGCGCGGACAACGTGCCGTCCCTCGCGGGGGCGCTGGCTCCTCTGATCGACCCCCGAGGAGAGGCCGGGCCGCCCACCGACGAGCCTTCGAGCAAGGGAGAGTCCGCATGAGCGAGGCCGGTTACGACCCGGAGTACGACATCGCGGTGGTCGGGATGTCCGGCAGGTTTCCCCAGGCCCCGGACGTCGCCTCCTTCTGGTCCGCCTGCCGGGACGGCGTGGAGTGCGTCACCCGGTGGGAGGGCCCGTCAGGAGCACCGGGCCGGGTGCTCGCGGGTGGCCTGCTCTCCGGCCAGGACCTGTTCGACGCCGAGGCCTTCGGTATGGCCCCCGCCGAGGCCGAACTGCTCGACCCCCAGCACCGGTTGTTCCTGGAGATCTGCTGGGAGGCCCTCGAGGCGGCGGCCGTCGTACCGGGCGGCGCCGACCTGGTCTCGGTGTACGCGGCCGCCGCGCCGAGCCTTTACAACCCCCTTCCCACGGACCCGGGGGACGAGAACGCGCGCTACCAGCAGATGATCGCGAACAGCCCGGACTTCCTCGCCACCCGGGTCAGCTACCTCCTGGACCTTCGGGGCGAGGCGATCAACGTGCAGACGGCCTGTTCCTCGTCGCTCGTGGCCGTCCACATGGCCTGCCAGAGCCTGCGTTCGGGGCAGAGCGACGTCGCCCTGGCCGGGGGCGTGTCCGTGAACCCGGACCAGCACCTGGGCTACGTACACCAGAAGGGCATGATCGCCTCTCCGGACGGCAGGTGCCTGCCGTTCGACGCCCAGGCCCGGGGTGCCGTTCCAGGCAACGGTGGCGCGGTGGTCGTCCTCCAGCGCCTCGGCGACGCTCTGGCGTCTGGTCGACCGGTCCATGCCATCGTTCGTGGGAGCGCCGTCAACAACGACGGGCGTGCCAAGTCGGGTTTCATGGCGCCGAACACACGGGGCCAGTCCGAGGCGATCGCCACCGCACTGGCCGCCGCGGACGTACCGGCGGAGAGTATCGGATACCTGGAGGCGCACGGAACGGGGACGCGACTGGGCGACCCCATCGAACTCCAGGCGGCCCGGTCCGCCTTCGGCCTGTTCACGGACCGGACCGAGTTCTGCGCCCTGGGGTCCCTCAAGGCCAATTTCGGGCACCTCGACCGCGCGGCCGGGGTCGCCGGCCTGGTCAAGGCCGTGCATGTCGTGCAGGAAGGCGTCATTCCGCCCCTGGTCGGCTTCGACAGCCCCAACCCGGAGTTGGACCTGGAGCAGTCCCCGTTCCGGGTGCCCCGGTCGACGGAAACGGGTCCGTGGCCGACGGCCGACGCCCGTCGTGCGGGAGTGAGCTCCTTCGGGGTGGGTGGCACGAACGCTCACGTCATCGTCGAGAACTACTCTCCGGCCCGGGAACCCGGGCACGGCCGCCCGGCCGGGGAGGGCGTGGAGCGGGCGCCGCTCGCCCTACCGCTCTCCGCCCACAGCCCGGCCTCGCTGGCCAGGAGCGCCACCAACCTGGCCGCCCATGTCGAAGCGTCCGGCCAGCGGCTCAGCGAGGTCGCGCACACGCTCACCTCCGGGCGCCGGGACCTGGCGTATCGCACCGTCGCGGTCGCCGGGGACCGCGCGGGGGCGGCGCGTGCCCTGAGCGAACCGACGGACGTGCGGCCGGTCCCCGGGCAGGCCCCCTCCCAGGTCTTCCTTTTCCCCGGACAGGGGGCGGAGGTGGTCTACCGCCCCCAGGAACTGTGCGCTCGTTTCCCCGTCTTCGAGGAGGAGGTCGGTCTGTTCGCGGATGCGCACGGCATGTCCAGCCGTGAGCTTCTGGCGGGAGTGAGCGGCGATGAACCGGAGATCCGCGCCCTGGCCTACCAGCCCTCCCTCATAGCGGTGCAGGTGGCCCTGGCCCGTCTCCTGGAGGAGCTCGGGGTGACGGCGGACGCGCTGTGCGGGAGCAGCGTCGGTGAGTACGCCGCGGCCTACATGAGCGGGGTCTTCGACAGGGAGGAGCTCATGCGGGTCCTGGCGGCACGGGACCGGCTCATGCGCGCCACCCCGGAAGGCCGCATGATGGCGGCGCCGTGCTCGGCCGAGAAGGTCGCGGACCTGCTTCTGCCCGGGATGAAACTGGCGGGGGACAACGCCGCGGAGCGGGTGTTGCTGAGCGGCCCGGCCGACCTCGTCGAGCGGCAGAGGTCCGCGCTGCTCGACCACGGGATCGAGGCCCGTGTCCTGCCGGGCCGGATCGCACCGCACAGTTCCCTGATGACGGAGGCCGGGGACGAACTACGGCACGTGCTCTCCTCCGTCAGGCTCCGCCCCGCGCAACGGCCCCTGGTGTCCACGCTCACGGGTACCTGGATCGAGCCAGGAGAGATGGAGCGACCGGACTACTGGGTCCGGCACCTGTGCCAGCCCATCCGGTTCCGGAAAGCCATGGAGACGCTGGGCGAGGCCGGACACGCGCACTTCATCGAGGCCTCACCAGGTGATTCCCTCACCAAACTGGTACGGCGGAACCTCCTCGACTCCGTTGGACGCGCGGTCACCGTCGGCCCCGTGGACGAGAGCCCTCTCACCGGTCTGCTCCGTGCCCTGGGCGAGGTGTGGACCGAGGGGACCCCGGTGGACTGGGAGAGCGCCAACGGCACGCGTGACGAGCGGTTCGGGGTCCTGCCCGGCTATCCCTTCCAGAGGCGCCGCCTGTGGAACCACGTGTCGGCGACGGCGAACCCGTCGTCGAGTTCGCTCCACGCCGCGTCCGACGGCGGGCCCCACCGGGTTCTTGACGCACCGACCTGGCGGCCCGAACCCGCGGTCCCCCGGAACGCCCGTCGTCCCCTCCCCTCCCGCGTCGCCGTCCGCGCCGAGGACGGCGACGGGTTGGGCGCCGTGCTCGCGGCGCGGCTGGCCGATGCCGGGGTGGACGTGACGCTGGTGCCCGCCGGTTCCCCCTCTCCGTCGGTGAGCGGCGCACCGGGCCAGGAGGCCCCGGTCCTGGTGGACCTGACCCTGGCGTCTCCGGAACCCGCGGAGGACGACGATCCCGTCGACCGGCCTGGGTTGACGGCCTGGCTGGAGCGTGGCCTGCTCCGCCCGCTCCGCGGTTTGAAGAGCGGACCCGTGTCCCGCATGGTGGTGGTTACCAGGGGTTTTTGGCCTGTGCTCTCCGGTGAGCGCGGTGACACACGCCCGTCAGCGGTGATCGGGCTCCTCAGGTGCGCCCCGCACGAATGGCCCGGACTGACCACGTCGATGGTCGACCTGGAGGCGGGCCCTGAGTCCGCGGAGGCCGAGATCGACACGCTTCTCGCGGAACTGGCGGAACCGGGGGACCACGACCTCGCCCTCCGCGGAGGTGTCCGCTACCGCCGCTTCCACGAACCCGCCACCGTCAACCGGGCCAGTCCTCTGAAGGAGGGCGGTACCTACCTCCTGTTGGGGGGCACGGGTCGTCTCGGCCCTGTGGTGGCCGAGGCCATCTCCAGCGAGGTACGGGCCACCATCGTCGTCGCTGGACGCGACCCTGACCGGTCCCCCAGCGGTCACGGGCGCGCGCTGCTCGACTCGGCCCGCGAGCGCGGCTGCACCATCGTGCTCCGGGCACTGGACGCGGCCGACCCCGTCGCGCTGGAACACGCGGTCGACGAGCTCACCGCCGAGCACGGGCGTGTGGACGGTGTCTTCCACCTGGCCGCGCACACAGCGGTCGAGGATTTCCCGTTGTTGACCGACCTGACCCCGGAGTCCGCGGTCTCGCTCACGGAGGCGAAGGTGATGAGCGCCGCCGCTCTGCGCCGAGCGCTCGGCGAACACGACTACGACTTCGTCGTCCTCTTCTCCTCGGTCTCGACGATCATCGGGGCGCTGCGTTTCGGTGCCTACGCGAGTTCCAACGCCTACCTGGACGCGCTCGCGGTGGAGATGAGCGCGGTGAGTGGCCGCAGGTGGATCTCCGCGGTCTGGGACGGGTGGAGCGCCGACGGGATCGCGAGCACCAGAGGACTCGGTTCTCTGGACGGCGCCGAGCTGTTGCGCAGGACCCTGCGCGCCGAGCAGCCGGTGGTGGTTCCGGCGGTACGCGGAGCGGAGTCCCAGCGGGCGGCCGTGCGGGCGGAACTGGCCGAGGTCGCCGAGGCCGCGCGGCTCCGCGGGGAGGACGCGTCCGGGAACTCGACCGCGGACGCCATCCTGCTGACGGTCCGTGAGATCAGCGGACACCAGCGAGTGGACCTCCGGCAGAGTTTCGCGGGGCTCGGTATCGACTCCCTGCAGATGATGCAGATCGCCGCCCGGCTGCGTCCCCTCCTGGGCGAGCACGTGTCACTGGGCGGGCTTCTGTCAGCCGGGTCGGTGGCCGACATCGTCGCCCTGGCCGAGGCCGACGTGCGAGAGCCAGCGGCCGCGGAAGCCGCCGCCCGTGTCGGGAAGGGCACCCTGTCCAGCGTGCAGCAGCGTCTGTGGTACCTGCATCAGCTCACACCCGACAGCAGCGACTACAACGTCCCGTTCGGCTGGGTCCTGCCCGGTGGCACCACTGTCGAGCAGGCGCGCGGAGCCGTGCGCGAGGTCCTTCTGCGCCACGACGTGCTGCGCTCCGGCTACCGGCCTGACGAGGAGCAGGTTCCCCGGCGCTTCGTGGGCGACGTCGACGACACACCCGTCGAGGAGGTGGTTCTGGACCCCCGCGGCCACGGGAGTTCCTTCGGGGCCGTCGCCCGCGCCTTCGTGGACCGCCCGATCGATCTGGCGTCCTTCTCCACACGCGTGCTCATCGCGCATGGCCCGGAGACCCCGGTACACATCCTGTTCGTCTGCCATCACGCCTCGGTGGACGCCTGGTCCATCAAGATCATCCAGGAGGACCTGGAGAGCGGTCTGGAGGGTGGGACGCCCTCGGAGACGAAACCCCGGGGAAGCTACCGCGACTTCGTCCAGTGGGAGCACGACCTGCGCGCGGCCCCCGGGTACGAGGACCGCCTCGACTACTGGAAGGGCCGTCTGGAGGGCTTGGAGCCGACCGTGCCGCCAGCCGACGCCGAGATCGCCGAGGACACTCACCGGCGGGTGGCGGTGGCGACCCGCCTCCTGTCACCGGAGACGCTCGAAAAGCTGCGCCGCAGCGTCCGTGCGGCCGACGCCACCCTCTACACCGCGGGGCTGACCGGGCTCGCCCTGGCTCTCTCCCGGTGGTGCGGTGGGTCGGAGGTCGTCATCGGCACCAACCTCGCCAACCGCGCCCGTGCGGACTTCGAGGACATCGTGGGCATGTTCGTTGACCCGGTCGTCCTGAGGCTGGCACCGGGAGAGGACGCAGGGGACGCGGACGGTCCGGCTCCCACCCTCGACACGGCGCTGCGCCGGACCAGGGCCGTGTTCGGCGAAGCGCTCACCCACTCCGACGTGCCGTATCTGGACCTGGTCCACCACATGGGCAGCGGGGGCGGCGACCAGGACAATCCCTTGTTCTCCGTCATCGCCACCATGTTCGACACCGAGTCCGGCGGCGGGAACCTGGAACCGCTCGACGTTCCCCTGCCCACAAGGCCGAAGTTCCCGTTGGCCGTGGAGTTCCTTCCGCGTGGGGACGGTCTGCTGATCCACGCCCTGTACGCGGCCGACCGGTACCTCCCCGCGACCGTGGAACGGCTCTTGGGGCGCGTCGCACGGTTCCTCGAACTGCTCGCGGAGCAGGGCCCCGACACCCCGTTGAAGGAGCTCTTCGCCCAGCGGGACCCCGCCGCCCCCGGCCGTTTCACGTGGCGTTCCTGAGGCGGGTCACTCCCGCGGGGACCGATACGCCGATGAACCGATGAGGAGAACAGCATGCGTCAGGACAGCAGCGGTGACGGGGCGCACACCCTGCACGGAGCGTTCGCCCGGCAGGCCGCGCTCCATCCCGACCGGGTGGCGCTGCTCCCCGCCGACGGCCCGGGCCTCACCTATGCGCGACTGCTCGACCGGACGACCGCCCTGGCCGACGTCCTGGCACGTTGCGGGGCGGGCCCCGGTACCCGGGTCACCGTCCTCGGCGGCAGGACGGCGAACACGGTCGTGGCGCTGCTCGGCGTGCTCCGCACCGGTGCCGCCTACTGCGTGGTGGACAGCTCGCTCCCGGCGTCACGGCTCGCTCTGATCGTGGCCGACCTGGACCCCGCCGCACTGGTCGTCACCGATCCCGAGGCCGCTGCCGGGCCCCATGGTTCCGTTCCGGTCCTGTGTCTCGACGAGGTGAGCGGACGAGCCTCCGTGGCCACCGCACCGGCCACCGTGCCCGCAAGGCCCGCAAGGCCCGCACGCTCGGACGATCTCGCGTACGTGATGTACACGTCGGGCTCGACCGGGCGACCCAAGGGCGTTCTCGTGGAGCACGGGAGTGTCCTGAACATGGTGGAGTCGTACGAGGCCCTGGCCCCCGCTGCACCTGCTTTCTCCGGCTCCCTGGTCTCGCCCACGGCCTTCGACGTGTCGGTGTGGGAGATCTTCTCCGTCCTCGCCTACGGTGGCACCCTGCACGTGCCCGCGCCCTCCTCTCTGCGGGGCGGGGAGGAGCTGTGGGATTTCCTGAGAACCGCCGGCATCGACAGCGCCTACGTACCGCCAGGCCTGGTGACGCCACTGGTGGAGGCCGCCGAACGTGACGGCGGACACGGCTACGCCCCACAGCGCGTACTCGTCGGTGTCGAACCGATCCCCCAAGGGGCCCTGGAGCGTTTCCGGAAGGCGTGCCCCGGGCTACGGGTGGTCAACGGTTACGGCCCCACCGAGACCACCGTCACTGCCACACTCCACCTGTTCGAGCGGATGACGGATCAGGCCCGGCGCACCCCCATCGGGCGGGCGGTGGCAGGAAGCACCGTCAGCCTGGTGGACGAGCGGCTGCTGCCGGTGGGGCCGGGTGCGGTCGGTGAGATCGTGGTCTCGGGGGACTGCCTCGCCCGTGGGTACTGGGCGCACGAGGAGGAGGAGAACAAGCGTTTCGTCGCTCTCGACGGACGGCGTTCCTACCGCACTGGAGACTACGGCCGGTTCCTGGACAACGGTGAGCTGGAATTCGTCGGGCGCAGGGACGACCAGGTCAAGGTGCACGGCTTCCGTGTCGAACTGGGTGAGGTCGAGGCGGCCCTGACCAGGGCACCGTTGGTGAGGCGTTGTGTCGTCCGTGTGGTGGGGCGGCCGCACGCTCGGAGGTTGGTCGCCGCTGTGGAGGCGCCCGACGGAGTACGCCCCACCGACCTGCGCCAACACGCGGCCATGGAGCTACCGGCCCACATGGTCCCCTCCCGGGTGCTGGTCACCGACTCCTTTCCGATGACCGGTAACGGGAAGGTCGACGTGGACCGGCTGTTCACCCTGGACCGGGGCCGCCCCTCCGATGGTCCTCCGTACGTGGCTGCCGACACCCCGGAGGAGGAGAGGATCTGCCGGGTGTGGGCTGAGGTGCTCGACCTCGACGAGGTGGGGGCCGAGGACGACTTCCACTGGCTCGGGGGTGTTTCCCTGGACGCCGTGCGCATCTCGGCCCGGTTGCGTGAGGAGGGGGTGCTGAGGACCGCGTCCGAGGTGCTGTCGGCCCGCACGGTCCGTGCCCTGGCGGCCTTGGAGCCCGGCCCGGAGGTGGAGGTGGTGGAACACGCGGCGCGTCCCGGCCGCTATCCCACGTCACGGGCGCACCAGGGGCTGTGGGCCTGGCGGGAGTTCCACCCCGACTCGTCCTCGTCCACGGTGGTCCACGCGCTGCGACTGGGCGAGGCCCTCTCCCCCGAACAGGTGCGTGAGGCCCTGGCCCTGGTCGTGGACAGGCACGAAGCGCTGCGGACGACCTTTCAGCTGACCCGTGAGGGAAAGCTCGTCCAACATGTGGAGGGCACCGTCCCGGTCGACGTGCCCTTGGTCCGTGTGGCGGACGAGGCGGAGGTGGACGCACTGGTCCTCGCCGCGCTCGACCAACGGCTCGACGCCCGGTCACGGCCCTGGCAGGCCGAACTGCTTCTGGGACCCGGGTTCGGAGTGCTGCTGTTCGTCGCCGACCACCTCGTGTTCGACGGGGAGTCGGCCGTGGTCCTCGAACGGGACCTGGTCCGTGCCTGTGAGAGCCCGGACCGCTACGCCCGGGAAGGGGGCGTACCCGGCCCGGCGTCACCGGGTGTCCTGGCCGCCCCGGAGCCCGAACGTGGGAGGCGTCTGCGTGAGTACTGGCGGCAGGCTCTGGAGGGCGTCCAGGACGTCCCCGTACTGCCTGCCCCTCTTGAGCGGGCCGGACCGAGGACACGACCGGCCCGAACCACACGGGACCTACCCCTGTGGGAGCGGGCCAGGGAGCTGGCCCGCCGGGAGGGGACGACACCGTTCGTGTTCGTTCTGGCCGCTCTGAAGGCCTTCCTGCGACGCCGGCAGGGCCATCCCGACAACACGGTCTCCGTGGCCTTCTCACGCAGGCACGACCTCGGGTACACCGCGTCCATCGGGCACATGGTCAACCTGCTCCCCGTGCGTGACCGGGTGAACCGTGATGACCAGCGCCGGGGTTTCCGGAGCTACCTGGCTGACGTGGCGAGGCTGTTCCGCGAGGCGGTGGACCACGGAGACCTCCCCTTCGAGGACATGCTCGGCGAAGAGGCCCGAGTGACCGGCCAGGGTACGCCGGCGCCCGCCCGAGTCGTCCTGGCCCAGAGGGTCCGGGGCCTGCCCGAGCACCCCGGCCACGGTCAGAACCCGCACGTGAGCAGGTGGCCGGACCTGCCCTCGAACTCACCTTACGAACTCACCCTCTTCCTCGACGAAGGGGATTCGTCCGCACCGCCCCGCCTCTCCTGGGTCGCGGCGGGGAACGCGTGCCCCGACGGCGCCCTGGAACTCGTGGCCGAGGGCTTCGACGCCTTCTGGAGCGCGGTGGTGGGTGCGCCGGACACCGCTCTGGAGGACCTGCCCTGTCTCGGGCGGTCCGAGGAGGAACTGATCCGCCGTACGGCCCTGCCGCGGGTTCCGGAGGCCGAGGTGAGCCTGGTCGACCTGTTCGCGGACCAGGTCCGTTCACGACCGGAGGCGGTGGCCCTGCGGGAGGGCGGGCGCTCGATCTCCTACCGGGAGCTGGCGGAACGCGCGACGGAGATCGCCTCCTCGCTGCCGCCGGACCTGGCCGAACGGGGCCCGGTCGCCGTGGTCCTGGACAAGTGCGGGGATCTTCCCGCCGCGCTGCTCGCCGTGCTGCGCTCCGGTGGCGCCTACCTTCCGTTGGCTCCCGAACACGCCCGGACCCGGCTTCCCGCGCTGGTCGATCGGGCCGCCGTCAGCGTCTGTGTGACCCGGTCCGACCTGGTGGAGGAGATCGGCCTCCCCGAGGGTGTGCCACGTGTCCTCGTGGACGGGCCGACCGTCGCGGGGCCGCCGGCGCCCGGAGAGGAACCACCCCCCGCCAGGGTCACCCCCGCCCACCTGGCCTACGTCATGCCCACCTCCGGCACGAGTGGCGAACCCAAGCTCGTCGGAGTCCCCCACCGGGGCGTGGTGAGGTTGGTCCGGCACAGTCGGACCCTGCCGCTCGACACGGGCGACGTCACGATGCTGGTCTCCAACGTCTCCTTCGACGCCGCGACATTCGAGATCTGGGGCGCCCTGGCCAACGGCGGGCTCCTGGTGCTGCCCGAGCCCGAGGAGTTGGCCGACCCCCGGCGGTTGTGCGCGGCCGTCGAGCGCCACGGGGTGACGGCGGGTTTCTTCACCGTTTCCCTCTTCGAGCGCCTGCTGGAGACGGAGCCGTCCCGGTTGTCAGGTATGCGGCACCTGATCGTGGGCGGCGAGGCCGTCCCGCCAAGGGTGCTCGCCCGGGCCGGCGCACACGTCCCGCCCAACAGCCTCGTCAACGGGTACGGGCCGACGGAGAACACCACGTTCTCCTGCTGTCACCGGATTCACGGCGATGTCTCCCGGTTGCGGTCCACCCCCATCGGACCGCCGGTGGACGGCTCCGGAGCCGTTGTGCTGGGTACCGACCTGAAAGCGCTGCCGGTGGGACTTCCCGGGGAGATCGCCGTCAGCGGCCACGGTCTGGCGCACGGTTACCTCAACGATCCCGAGCTGACCGCGCGCCGCTTCGTCGAACTGAAGCAGTTCGGCGGCCTGCGGGTCTACCTCACCGGTGACAGCGGTCGGCTGCTGCCGGACGGCACTCTCGAATACCTCGGACGCCTCGACCGCCAGGTCAAGATCCGGGGGTTCCGTGTGGAGCCGGGCGAGGTCGAGGCCCAACTGGAGTCGCATCCGTCCGTGCGCCGGGCCGCGGCGTACGCGGAACAGATCGCCGGAACGTCCACTCTGCGCGCCGCCGTGGAAGCGGACGGGGTCGACGGCGACCACCTGCGCCGATGGCTACAGGAGCGGCTCCCCGGTTACCTGGTGCCTGACCGTGTTCACGTGTTCGGCGCGTTTCCCCTCACCGAGAACGGCAAACTTGACCACGCCTCGGTCCGCCAGCGGTCCCGGGGCACCTCTGTCACGAAGGTCGGCCCGAGCACCGAGGACGGGGAGACCGACTCGCTCATCCGGATCTGGGTGGACTTGTTGGGCGAGGAGGAGATCATGCCCGAGAGCGACTTCTTCCGGCTGGGCGCCAACTCCATCACCGTGCTCGCCCTGAGCGCGCGGCTGCATCAGGAACTGGGCTGGGACGTGCCGACACACGTCGTCTACTCGGTACGGACCGTCCGAGGGATCGCCGACTACGCGCGCTCCTCCCCCCTCGCACGACTGACCGAGCGTGAGCGACAGAGGAACCAGGCGCTGGCACGGGCCGGAAAGATCCGGAAAGCGACAAGGAGGAAACGATCGTGATCGACCGCGAACACCCCCCGGTGGTTCCCGCCGACGCACACGCGGAGTGGTCCGAGGCCATCGACGCCATGAGCCCCGCGGCCGCCAGGTCCCACGCGGAAGCGGTGCGGGAGGCCGCCTCGGAGCTGGGGATCTGGAGCCGCGGAGGCTACGTCCCCCTGCAACCCTTCGTCCTCGGCTCGGGCTCCGCGAACTTCCTGCACGGGATCGGGTCCCGGTTGGGGGACCTGTTGCGGGACCACGCCCTGGAGGCCTGCGGCCACGACATGGGAAAGCTGGCCGACATCGCCGAGCTCTCGGAGGACGAACGCTGGTTCGTCGGCGCCGAACGCCCCTTGGACCAGGCCCTGGGCTGCCTGCGCCCCGACGTCCTGGTGTCCGACGGTCGCCCCTACGTCCTTGAACTCAACTTCGGCACCTGCCTCAACGGAACCACCGCCGCCCCCGTGCTCACGGACACGCTCCTGAGCACTCCCACGGGGCGGGAGATGCGCCGGGCGAACGACCTCTCCGCCCGTTCGTTCTTCGCCGCCCGAAGCGACTGGGCCCGCACCCACGCGAGGGGCGACGGTGGCCGCGTCGCGCTCCTGGGGCTCGCGAGTGAGGGTGACGAGGGCTCTCTCCGGGCCTTCCAGGCGGAGGGCGACTACTTCGCCGCGCACGGTGTCCCGTGCGACTTCGTCCCCGTCGAGGAGGCCGAGGTCGCGCAGGGCTCGCTGTGGTGGCGGGGCAGGCCCTACGGGACCGCCATCCGCTACTTCATGGCCAACGCACGGGTACGCCGCGACCACATGGACTTCGTCATCGCCCTCGAACACGCCAAGGGCACTCGGCTCCTCGGCTCCTACGTGTCCCAGCTGTTCACCAGCAAGGCGCTGCTCGCCGACCTGTACTGCGATCCCCGGCTGGACGCGCGACAGAGGCGGCTGCTCTCCTTCGTTCCCTGGACCGCCCGCCTGACGCCCGGGTGGGTCGACCGGCACGGCGACCGGGTCGACCCGGTCGAGTGGGCCTTCGCGAACCGGGAGGAGGCGGTGCTGAAACCCTTCAACCTGTTCGGCTCCCGAGGGGTCCTCATGGGCAGCGCCCTGGGCGAGCAGGAGTGGAGGGAGGCTGTGGAGGGAGCGCTGCGCGAGGGCGCCCATGTCGTCCAGGAACGCGTGCGCGCCGACCCCTGGCCCATGCGCTACTGGAACCTGGAGTCGGAGGCCGTGGAGGCCGTCGAGGCCCCTGTCCTCCTCGGCCCGTACTCGGTGGGGGCGCAGGACGGCGGCTGCTTCACCCAGCAGCCGATCCGCGGGGGGGCCGAGGCCCTGATCGAGAGGGGTCACCCCCGATCCTTCGGAACCGTGGTGTCCTCCTCGGATTGAGGGCTGGCGGACCATGACGACCGGGCCCCGGCCCTCGACGGTAGGACGATTCCTCTTGACGAACAGCAGATCCGGTTCAAGACCGAACGACCACGGGTTCAGGGACGGGGAGGAGGCCCTCCGGGTGTCCCGCGAACTGGACGACGTGATGCGCGGGCTTCCCTTCACGGGAGGTGAGGACGTTCCGGTGCGGCCGCTGCCGATGGCCAGGGCCGACTACGAACACGGTTTCAGCACGGCGCGCAGGTTCACCTCGCTGTTGGAGCGCACCTGCCGTTCCATGGCCGAGAGCCCGCTCGGGTTGCGGTCACTTCTGGGCGCGGACGAGGACCTGTACCACCTGTTCGACCGGGACGAGGTCGAGTGGGAGTGGGGCGGCTGTATGTCCCGAACCGACGGGGTCCTCAGCGACGGTGTCCTGCGCATCCTGGAGTGCAACATCGGGGCCGCGATCGGCGGGGTGGTCAGCATGCACGTGTTGACCGGGTACCACCTGTCACGTTCCGACGGGCGCTTGGCCGCAGCGGACCCCCTGGCGGCACGCGCCGCACTCTTCCGGAACGTCTGTGCGTGGTTGGGCAGGGAACGGTCCGTGGCCGTTCTCGGCACCATGCGTGAGGACAACGTCGGGGACGACCGCTACTTCACCATCGAACGCGACTACCTCAGAGCGAGGGGGTTCGAGGCGGACTTCCTGGAGCCGGAGGAACTCGTCAGGGCGTTCCAAGGAGGTACGGGCGCGCCGCGGCACCCGGTCGTGTTCCGGCACTACCTTCCGGTCGAATGGGAGCAGATGGGCATCGGCACGAAGCCGTTGCGGGGTGTGATGGACAGCGGCGCCGTCCTGCTCGCGCCGGAGACCGCGTTCATGTTCCAGAACAAGAAGGTCCTGGCATGGATGTCCCAGGGCCGCCCCTGGTACACGGCC
Source organism: Nocardiopsis synnemataformans (assembly GCF_965343085.1). NCBI lineage: Bacteria > Bacillati > Actinomycetota > Actinomycetes > Streptosporangiales > Nocardiopsidaceae > Nocardiopsis > Nocardiopsis synnemataformans. The sequence continues at coordinate 49,447 of NZ_CBDRFA010000034.1, forward strand.
TCCGACCGCAGGTTCCTGGAACGCCACCTTCCCTGGACGCGTGTGGTGGAAGGGGGCAAGACCAGTTTCCGCGGCCGGGACTGGGACCTCCACCGGCTCCTGACCGAGCAGAGGAGAGAACTGGTCCTGAAGAAGGCCGACAGCTACGCCGGACTCGACGTGGTGGTCGGCCCCCACGTGTCGGAGCAGGAGTGGCTCCAGGCCGTTGAGCGGGCGTTGGACGGGGACTGGATCGTCCAGGAGTACGTGGAGGCCGACAGCAGGCAGGTGCCTTTCGTGCGGCGCCGGACCGGCGAGTTCGTGTCCTCCGAGGTCCCCATCGTCTACGGGTTCCTCTTGATGGGCGGGGAGGCCGGCGGGTGCCTGGTCCGCCATTCGCTCACGGAAGAGGCCGTGATCAACAGGCACCAGGGCGCCTCACTCAATATCGCGGTGCACGACGCGTGACAGGAGCGGGGCCCGCCGCTCCCCAGGCAGCGGCGGGTTCCCCTGTTTCGTGCCTGATGTGCTCCCCGGTACACCGGATGGCCTCCGTCGGCCGCATACGGCCGTTTCAGTCGAAACCCCTCACCCGGTAGGGCGTGACACGCCACAATCGATGTCATGAACAGGGTGAGCGGAGCCCGGCGGATGGTCGCCGAGGGCACGAACACACTGTTACCGGAACCAGCCGCGCACCCTGGCCCTGCTGACGACGCTGGGCCGGATGATGCCCGAGGTGCCGCTGGTGCCGTTCGCCGTGTCCGGAGAATGGGCCGGGATCACCTGCTCCGTGCGGCGGCCGGGAGCCGAGCACTACCCGGCACTGGTCGAACGGCTGAGGATGTATCCCTCTGCGCCAGGCTCACGTGGGACACAGGGTGTTGTCAGGGGGCAGCGAACGGCGCGGCGGATCGGACGGGAAAGGGCGGACCCCCTGTCCGGCGCGAAGAATTACCCGTCGCCGTGAGGCGTGTAGAGCATGATCCAGTGGTCCCGCTCAGGGTCGTGGAGCACCTCGAGCTCGAAGCGGGCCCACCCGCGGGTCGGGTGGTGCATCTGTTTGACCACGGATCTCGAAACGCTGACCTCCCCCTCCTCCCCATGGTCGCGGAAGCTCTGGCTGGTAGCGGTGAGCTCGGCGAGCAAGGAGCGAAGGTAGGTGTCGCCGGGGTACCGGCTCAGTGCCATACGGAGTTCAGCGGCCGCGACCCGCAGGAACCGCTCCGAACCCTCGTCTGCGAGCAGGTGGGCGAGCACGTCGGTCGTGAAGGCCTGGTAGGCGATGTTGCGCTCGAACGGGCCGCCGCCGGTCAGGGTCCCGAGCAACTCCTGCGCGGCCCTGTTGCGAGCGAGGAGGTCGAGCCGCCCGTCATGCACGGTGACCGGCATCGTGTCGTCCAGGCCCCGCAGCAGACGCAGCAATCCGGGGCGGATGACCGAGGCGGGAGAGGCCGGTTCGGGCGGGGACTCACCACCCAGCCGGAAGAGGTGGTCGCGTTCGGCGTCCGAGAGCCCGAAGGCCTGTGCCAGCGAGGTGAGGATCTCGCGCGAGGGGCGGGGCGCTCTGCCCTGTTCGAGGCGTGTGTAGTACTCCACTGAGATACCCGCGATATCGGAGACCTCCTGGCGGCGAAGCCCAGGAACCCGCCGACGGGACACCCGCACACCGCCCCGCGGGTCGGGAGGACTCATCGCAGCCCTGCGCCGCCTCAGGTACTCCCCGAACTCGGTCCGATCGCTGCTCGACATAACCCCCGTTATCCCCGCCCCCTGGGCCCTGGATCGGCGGGCGAACGTGGTCCTGCCGGTACCACCCTCGACGTGGCCTTCCTCCCCCGCTCGGCGTCCCGGATCACCGAAGACGCATCCGGTCCGTCAGGACCGCCCCGAACGCGCGGCGGACCGCCCAGGGCCAAGGAGAACGGCATGACCAGTACAGCGTGGACCTTCCCGATCCCCGAGAACCGCGTCCAGGAGTTCCGAGACCTCCTCACCGCTCTCGACAGGGACCACCTTCCCGGCCTGGACACCAGGGCCCGGGAGGGCGGTTACCACCGGGAACGGATGTGGCTCCAGCCCAACGACGACGGCGGCGCGGAGTTCATCGTCTACCTCGAACTCGACGAGAGCGTCGACCTGGCCACCTTCTCCGAGCGGCTCCTGGCCTACGAGTCCGAGTTCACGCGTTGGTGGACGCCCCGCTTCGCGTCCTTCGGGCTCCCCAGGTCATTCGGTGAGCCCTTGCTGTCGTGGGACGCCTGAACCGGATCCTCACACACAGAACACAAAGAACGGAAACCCTCATGAATGACCAGAAAATGACACCCGCCACCCACACCGGGCTCGACATCGCCCAGGAGTTCATCCGCGCCGTCGAGGCCAAGGACATCGAAGCCGTGGCCCGGACCCTGGCCGACGACGCACGGCAGTTGTTCATGCACGCCTGAGGTGCCACGACCCCCGACGGCGTCGCGGACATCATCGCGGGTCGCAGGCGTGGCCTCTGCGTCGCGGATGTGAAGGGCAAGCGCGAGGTTCTCGCTTACACGGGCGCGCTGTTCGACAAGTTCACCCCGCTGCTGTGGCGCGACCACGCATGGCGCGTCTCACCGGATGGCAGCGAACTCTTCTTCCACGGCATCGGTGACATGGTCGTCGCGCGCACGGGCCAGCCCTACCGCAACACCTATGTGACACGGTTCGACGTCGAGAACGGCCGGATCGTCCTCATGGCCGAGTACGGGAACGCGCTCATGTACGCGGGCCTGGGCGTCCGCCCGAACGGGGCCGAGTTCCGGGCCCTGCTGCGCGCGGTGGGACGTATGCTCTCGCCACGGCTTTCCGCCCGGTCGGGCCGATGACCCTCTCGCCCCGCCCCGCCCGGGCGGGGCGCACCCCTGTCCGCTGGGCGCCTTCGTCACCGCCGCCGCCACGCGCTCTCCCCCGACACCTGGCTCGCCCGGGAGGCGCGTTGCTCGCCCAGGTGGGCGCGTGGGCGGCGGCGCAGGTACTGGGACCTGTCACCACCGTGCTGGCGGGGCGGGCACCCCGCGTCGTCCACGTCGTGCTCCCTCCGGGCTCCGACCGCATCACCCTCCTCCCGCTGGAAGCCGCCTCGGTACACGGAAAGGCGCTCTCCCTGCACGGGGTCACCTTCGTGCACGCGAGCGAGGGCCCCCGACCCGGACCCGCGGCTGCCGTCGAAGGGCCCGTGCGGATGCTGGCCGTGTTCAGCCCGCTCAGGGACACACCGCCCTGAACCAGCGCCGTGAGCGCGTACGGCTGCGCGAACTGGCCGAGCTGCTGGCTCCGCTTCGCGGCAGGACCGGGCTGGTCACCCTCTCCGCGTGTTGGTCGGACACACCCGCCCCGAACGCTGCCGGTGTCTCCCGCACCGACGCGGAGACCGATGCGGCGACCGGCGACGAAGGCGCCGCGCCCGCCGTTCCCCGGCTCCGGGCTGTGCCGGGCGTCGGCACCGCCGAGCCGGACGGATCCGCGCAAGCCGAGCAGCGTCCGCCCGATCGGTGCGTCGGGCGAGTACCGACGATGTCGCGTGCGTCCCTGGCACTGGCCCCGGGCAGCGGCGCGACCGGCGAGGAAGTGTGTTCACCCAGGCGGGGTTCACTCCCGTGCCGAGCCGCGCACCCGGCCGGTCGATCCAGATGATCGTGCGGCGCCAACTCGGCTGACCGCGCCCAAGGAGCCCATGACGGTCCCGGAAGGAAACGGTGCGGCCCCCGGGCGCACGCGGCGGGCCTGCCCGGCCGCCCCTCACGTCGCGGACCACTCCTCCCGGCGGGCACGGACGAAGTCGGTGAAGGTGTGGGGAGGGCGGCCGGTCAGACGGTGGACCGTGTCCGTGACGCGGTCCTCGCTGCCCCTGGCGATGTCGGCGTCCACCCCGACCAGCGCCGCGGCGAAGGGCTCCGGCATGCCCGCGTCCAGGTTGCGCCGGACCAGCTCGGCCGCCGGGGCAGGCGTGTGGCGCACCGGTCGTCCGGTGGCGTCGGCGATGATCGCCGCCGCCCGCGCGTACCCGAACGACTCCGGCCCGGTGAGCACGTGCTCACCGGCCACCGGTCCCGGTGCCGACAGCACCTCCGCCGCGACGGCCGCGATGTCGGCGGCGTCGATCCAGCCCAGCCGCCCCTCACCGGTCGCCGAGCGGATCTCGCCGCGCTCGCGGATGCCCGCCGCCACCGGGTGCATCCCGGTGAAGTTCTGCATGAACCCCGACGGCCGCAGCACCGCCCACTCCGGGAACGATCGCACGGTCTCCCCCAGCTCCGCGACGCCCCGGGCCCCGGGCAGTTCCGCCAGTGAGCCGAGCAGCACCACGCGCCGCACCCCGGCGGCCCGAGCGGCCCTCAGGAACGGCCCGGCCAACGGCATGGGGTCCAGGGTCATCAGTGGCGGCACCAGGTACAGGGCCTCCGCTCCGGCGAGCGCCCGGGCGTGCGTCGTCGGATCCGCCCAGTCGAAGGGCACGCCGCCGGGCCCCGGCCTGCGACTGGCCACGCGCACGTGCGCGCCGCGGGCCCGCAGCGTCTCGGTGAGGGGGCGGCCGGTGTTGCCGGTGCCGCCGGTGATGAGGATCGTCGTGCCTTCGGCACCTTCGGGTGATCGGTCCATCTCCGCCTCCGTTGTTCGGTCTGCGCCGTTCGGTCCGTCATCCGCCACACTGGCGGGCCACGCCGCGCGGGGGAACGGCCGCGTCGTCCCCGGACCAGTGGTCCGTGGCTCGCCGCCCGCGCGCATGGCACGCTGGGGGCGTGGACAAGCGAGAACTCGGCGGATTCCTGCGCGCCCGCCGCGAGACCCTGCGCCCGGCCGACGTCGGCCTTCCCGAAGCCGTGGGCGGGCGCGCGCGACGCACACCGGGGCTGCGGCGCGAGGAGGTCGCCGACCTCGCCGGGGTCTCGGTGAACTACTACGAGCGGCTGGAGCAGGCCCGGGCGCCGCGCCCGTCACCGCAGGTGATCGACGCGATCGGGCGGGCCCTGAAACTGTCGGAGGTGGAACGGGCCCACCTGTCCCGGCTCGCGGGGCACGCGCCGCCCGCACGGCCCGGCCATGTGGAGCAGGTCCCTCCTGGGGTGCTCGCCCTGCTGGAGCGGCTCGGCCCGGTCGCCGCCTACGTCTGCGACGCCCGCCACGACGTTCTGGCCTGGAACGGCCTGGCGGCAGCGCTGATCACGGACTTCGCCGCGCTGCCCCCGGCCGAGCGCAACGTGCTGCGGCTGTCCATGCGCCCGGGCGGAACGGTGTGCTCGGCGCCTCCGGAGTCGGCGGGCGGGTTCGAGGCACAGGCGGCGGCCCAGTCGCGCGAGGCGCTGGCCCGCCGTCCGCACGACTCCGCGCTGCGGCGGTTGGTCGGCGAGTTCGCCGAGCGCGATCCCGGGTTCGCTGCGCAGTGGCGGCGGCACGACGTCCGACCGCGTGCGACGCTGCGCAAGCGCGTGGACCACGGCGAACTCGGCGTGCTCGACCTCGACTGCCAGACGCTGGCCGTGCCGGGCACCGACCTGCGCGTGGTCATGCTCAGCGCGAAGCCGGGCACCCTCGCCCACGACAAGCTCACCCGCCTCCAGCTCCGCCTCGCGGTCCCCGAGCCCTCACCGCGCCCGTAGCGGGGGGGGTGGTCCGGTGAAGGCCAGCGGTCGAGTGGTCGGCGGCCAAACGGCCGGTGTTCGCCGTTTCCCCGCGGCACCGCCTTACACGGTCGATGGACTACACACGGGGTTTTCGGTCGACCAGGGCGGCGAAGAACGCCGCCACCAGCGCGAAGGACGCCGACGCCAGCAGCAGGGCCAGCAGGTCGTGGACCGCACTGGTGGCATTGAGAAGGAGACCCGCAGAGGAGGAGACCAGCGCACCGCCTCCGATCGACATCGCGGCGGACAGGCCCATGGCGGTTCCGGCGAGGTCGTCGTGCTCGGACATCACTCCCATGTTGACCACGGGCGTGGTCAATCCGTTTCCTATGCCGATGAACATGCAGAACACGAAGAAAAGGAGGGGGTTGATGTCGTGCGACGCCGCGAGGACCAGACCGGCCAGCAGCCCCCCGCACGTCAGAACGCGGGCACCGACGAGAACGTGACTTCTGAACACCCGGGAGGCGACCGCCCCCGTCAGATAACCGCCCAGGATGAATCCGCCCGGGACCATGGCCATGTAGATTCCCAGAGCGGCACCCGACGCGCCGAAGTGGCTGCCCATGACCAGGGGTGCGCCTCCCAGGAACACATAGAGCGTTCCCGTCGAGAAAGCCATGCAGAGTGTGTAGGACCAGAACCGGGGCGAGCCGAGCAGTCTTCGGAGCGAGGAGAGGAAGTCTCCCCTCCTGGAGCCTGAGTGGAGAGACGTCTCCTTCATCTGGTACACGGACACGAGGAGAACCGTTCCGCCGAGGACCGCGAGGGCGGCGAAGATGGAACGCCACCCGAACAGCTCGCCCAGGACCCCGCCCAACGCGGGCCCGACCATGGGGGCGAGCGCCCATCCCATGCTCGCGAAGCCGATCCTCCTCACCGCGTCGCGGTCACTCGAAGTCTCCTTGATCGCGACCATCGCGACCGAGAAGCACGCGGCGATCGACGCCTGGAACATACGGCACACGAGGAAGACCGCGATATCAGACGCCAGTGCGCAGCCGACGGAAGCGACAACGAAGACCGAAACGGACACCAGCACGACCGGGCGACGTCCGTAACGGTCCGACAGGGCGCCAGAAACGATTTCGACCATGGCGGTGGCAACGGCATACCCCGCGATCGAGAGATTGACCAGAGCGAAACTCGTGTCAAGCGCGTCCGCGATGTTCGGCAGCACCGGCAGGTAGACGGTGACCGGAAGCACCGACAGCGCCGCCAACACGACGAAGAGGGCGCGGCGCGGTGGATCCGTTGACTTCTGCGCGTCGACAGAGCTGGTCATGCCGCCTTCTTCCGTTCGTTCGCGTTGCCCTGGCCCGTCGTGGTTCCCGGCGTCCTACCTCGATGACAATCGAACCTCGACCATTCGCCGGTCGCCCTACAGCTTGACCATGCGGCGCTTCCCGGGAGATCGCTCGTCGACGAATTCGACATGCGGAGCGAACCGCGATATTCCGGCGGCCACCTTCCTCACGGACCAGGATGACAAACTCGCGCTTTGGCCGTAGCGCCTACCGCTGGGCCTCTCGAAGGAGACCATGGTCCTCCACACCGGAATGAACTTCAGCAGTTTCGAACGGCGACGCCGCAGCACCACCCGTGTGATCGCGTCCCAAGGAGCCTCGGCCTTCGGCGCTCCGACCTTCATGCGCAACCCGAAACTGGTGTCGGCGAACAGCTTGATCCCGTCCTGGTCGAGTCGCGCCGCCAGCGGACTCCTCAGCTGGGAGGCGAATTTCACCACCACCCACCCCAGGACCCCGATCAGGGGCATCTGCAAAGGTGACCGGTGCGTGTCGACGTAACTGGGGAACGCACTGTTGTTTGCGACCTCGACCAGGTCGCCGACGGGCACATTCGCCTGCACCCATACCATGGCGGCGATCACGGCGGCCCCGAGAGCGAACCAGGGAATGTCTCCGGGGCGCACCCACTCCTTCACGACAATCTCGGGGTTCTGCGGTCGAGCGGAAGGTGCCATGGAATTATCCTCGGGTTTTTGGGGGGCCAGGGTATCCGATTGTCGCATTCGGCCACCATCGCGGCGCTTTCCGATGAGCGTCGCGACACCTCCGCTCCCGCAGGGGTGCGGTGAGCGTCGCGGTGGCCTCCGGTGCCGGGTCAGGGCTTCCAGGGGCCCACGCGGCCCCCTCGGGGCGACTCCTGAACCGGCCACCGCCTTCGGCCTTGCATCGGAGGCATACCATACTGCCCATGACGCAAGAAGACGGAGAGCTGGACAGCCTCGTACGCAAACGCATCCGCGCCCTGCGGGTGGCGCAGGGCTGGTCCCTGGAGGAGCTGGCCAGCCGTGCCCACCTCAGCCAGTCCTCGCTGAGCCGCATCGAGAACGGTCGGCGCCGCCTCGCCCTGGACCAGCTGGTCACCCTCGCCCGCGCCCTGGACACCACGCTGGACCAGCTCGTGGAGACCGCCGCCGACGACGTCGTCATCAGTCCGACGATCGACGGTGCCCGCGGCCGGATGCGCTGGCCCGTCAAGGGCGACCCCGGCATGAGCGTGGTGCGCCAGCGCATGACCGAACCGCCGCCCGACAACCCCGCGCGCATGCGCGCCCACCCCGGGCACGAATGGCTCGTCGTCCTGTCCGGCACCGCGACGCTCATGCTCGGCCACCGGCGCTTTCGCATCGAGACCAACCAGGCCGCCGAGTTCCCCACGATGATGCCGCACGCGATCGGCGCCGAGGGCGGCCCCTGCGAGATCCTGGGCATCTTCGACCGCGACGCCCGCCGCGGCCACCAGCGGGAGGACGGCGGCCACGAACCCCAGGACACCTGAGGGAGCGACCGCGTGGGCCGCGCGACGACGACGTCTTGCGCGTCGGGCAGCGCATCCGGCCATTGTCTTGCGTAAAACGGAAATCGTCATGCTTCAGGCGCATGGCCGTCCTACTGTGGAGACATGAACCAGACGCACTCGCACAACCCCGGCCACGGCGCTCAGCACGAACACCACCAGGAACACGACCACCACCAGGAGCACGACGCCGACGTCCAGGCGGAGATCCTCGACCTGGACGCCGAGGTCCTCGCCGAGCACACGGCCTCCATCACCGCATGGCTGCCGCTGAGGACGGGCCCGCGCCAGATCGTGGACCTGGGCTGCGGCACGGGAGCGGGCACCTTCGCCCTCCTCGACCGCTTCCCCGACGCCCGCGTCACGGCCGTCGACACATCCGACGGACACCTCCAACGGCTGCGCGCCAAGGCACGCGCCCGTGGCGTCGAGGAGCGCGTGCGCACCGTGCGGGCCGACCTCGACGCCCCCGACTGGCCCGACCTGGGCTCACCGGACCTGGTGTGGGCGTCGGCCTCGATGCACCACATGGCCGACCCCGACCGCGCGCTGCGCAACGTCCATGACGCGCTCGCGCCCGGCGGCCTCTTCGCCGTCGTCGAACTGGCCGGGTTCCCCCGCTTCCTGCCCGAGGACGCCCCCGAGGACCGGCCCGGCCTGGAGGAGCGCGCCCATGCCGCGACCGACCGCTTCCACGCCGAGCACATGCCCCACCGCGGCGCCGACTGGGGCCCGATGCTGACCGCCGCGGGTTTCACGGTCGAGGGCGAACGCACGATCGCCGTGAACATCGAGGGCTCCCACAACGAGGCGATCGGCCGCTACGCGCTCGGCGGCCTGCGACGCGTCCGCACCGCCGTCGCCGAAGAGCTCTCCTCCGAGGACCTCACCGCGCTCGACCGGCTCCTCGACACCGACAGTCCGCACAGCATCCTGCGCCGCGACGACCTGGCCGTGCGCACCGAACGCGCCGTGTGGGCCGCACGCCGCTGACACTGGCCCCGAGAGCCCCCGGCCGCCCGGCAGACAGCCCAGCACCCGGTGAAGGGTGGGCGGCGGCACGGCGCCGTCCACCCGCCGGTTCCGGTCTCGGTCATGCCTTTCCCGCCTCCCGGCGGCAGGCGCACCGGTGCGCGCCGGGGTTCGCCGCACCCGGGCGGTCCGCGGGTCCGCTCCGGTCCCGTGACCGGGTAAGCCTTGTCCCATGGACAACCACGACGACCGCATCCGGGTGCGCGGCGCCCGCATCCACAACCTGAGGAACGTGGACACGGAACTGCCCCGCGACGCCCTGGTCGCCTTCACCGGCGTCTCCGGGTCGGGAAAGTCCTCCCTGGCCTTCGGAACCCTCTACGCCGAGTCCCAGCACCGGTACCTGGAGTCGGTGGCGCCGTACGCGAGGCGCCTGCTCCAGCAGCTCCCTGCCCCGGACGTGGACGACGTCACCGGGATGCCGCCTGCCGTGGCGCTCGCCCAGCCGCGCTCCGCGCCCTCGGTCCGCTCCACCGTGGGCACCCTCACCACGCTCTCCAACACACTGCGCATGCTCCTCTCCCGGGCGGGCACCTACCCGCCCGGGGCGCAGCACCTGGACTCCGACTCCTTCTCCCCCAACACCGTGGCCGGAGCCTGCCCCGTGTGCCACGGAGAGGGAGTCGAGCACGAGGTCACCGAGGGGTCGCTGGTGCCCGACCCCGGGCTGAGCATCGCCGAGGGGGCCATCGCCTCCTGGCCCGGGGCCTGGCAGGGCAAGAACCTGCGCGACATCCTCGACACCCTCGGGTACGACATCCACCGGCCCTGGCGGGAGCTGCCCCAAGGCGAGCGCGACTGGATCCTGTTCACCGAGGAGCAGCCCGTGGTGACCGTCCACCCGGTCCGTGAGGCGGGCCGCGTCCACCGGCCCTACCAGGGCAAGTACAGCAGCGCCCGGAGACTGGTGCTCAAGGCGTACGCCTCCTCCGCCAGTGAGGCCCGGCGGCGCAGAGCCGCCGAGTTCATGGTCGACCGGACCTGCCCGGAGTGCGGCGGTCGGCGGCTGCGGCAGGAGGCGCTGCGGGTCACCTTCGCCGGGCACACCATCACCGAACTGGCGGCGCTGCCCCTGACCGAACTGGTCGCCCTGCTGCGCCCCTGGGGGGAGGGCACCGGCGCGGCGGCGGCGCTGGTCGGGGAGATCACGGCACGGGTCGAGGTGTTGGCGGAGCTGGGCCTGGGCTACCTGAGCGTGGCCCGACCGGCACCGACCCTGTCCACCGGGGAGTTCCAGAGGATCCGGTTGGCCACCCAGCTGGGCACGGGGCTCTTCGGGGTGGTCTACGTCCTGGACGAGCCCTCCGCGGGCCTGCACCCGGCCGACGTCGAAGCGCTCTCGAAGATCCTCCGGCGCCTGCGCGACGGGGGCAACACCGTGTGCTTCGTCGAGCACGACCTGGACACCGTGCGCGGCGCGGACTGGATCGTCGACGTCGGACCGGGGGCGGGCGAGCACGGCGGCCGCGTCCTGTACAGCGGCCCCGTCCCCGGCCTGCGCGAGGTCCCGGAGTCGGTGACCCGCCGCTACCTGTTCGACGACGCCCTCCCGGAGCACCGGGCCCACACCCCCGGCGGGCACCTGGTGCTGCGCGGAGCCACCCGCAACAACCTGAGGGGGCTGGACGCCGACATCCCCCTCGGCGTGTTCACCACCCTCACCGGGGTGTCCGGCTCGGGCAAGTCCTCCCTGCTGGCGGAGATCGGGGACCGTGCCGCCGAACGCGGCCGGGTGGTGTGGGTCAGCCAGCAGCCCATCGGGCGAACACCACGCTCCAACCTGGCGACCTACACCGGGCTCTTCGACACGGTGCGCAAGCTGTTCGCGGCCACCGAGGAGGCCCGCTCGCTCGGTTACGGGCCCGGCCGGTTCTCCTTCAACGTCGTGGGGGGACGCTGCCCGGACTGCGAGGGCGAGGGGTTCGTGTCGGTGGAGCTGCTGTTCCTGCCCACCACCTACGCCCCCTGCCCGACCTGCGGCGGCTCGCGCTACAACGACGACACCCTCCGGGTGGAGTACCGGGGGCGCACGGTCGCGGACGTGCTCGCGATGTCGGTCGAGGAGGCGGCGGGGTTCTTCACCGAGGAGCCGTCGGTGCGGCGCTCCCTGGAGACCCTCGCCGGGGTCGGCCTGGGCTACCTGCGCCTGGGCCAGCCCGCGACGGAGTTGTCCGGCGGCGAGGCCCAGCGGATCAAACTCGCCACCGAACTCCAGCGCCGCCGGGTCACCGGCACGGTCTACCTGCTCGACGAGCCCACCACCGGTCTCCATCCTTACGACACCGACGTCCTCGTCAGCCGTCTGCGCGACCTCGTCGGCGCGGGTGCCACCGTGGTGGCGGCCGAGCACGACATGCGGGTCGTGGCCACCGCCGACCACGTCATCGACCTCGGCCCGGGCGGTGGATCGCGGGGCGGACGGATCGTCGCGCAGGGCACGCCCGCGCAGGTCGCGGCGGCCCCGGACAGCCGCACGGGCTTCTACCTGAAGGGACTGCTCTGACGGGCCGGGCCCTCCACGGGCCGCCGTGTGCAGCGGTGGTCCCCCCTCGACGCGGTAGGCGCGAGCCTGGATTCCCACGCTTCCCCTCGTTTCCTCACGAGCCCGTCTTATGGGGTTCCTTTCCGGAAAGCCCGGGACGCTTCGATCAGTCAGTGGTGCCGCGCGGGATGTCGAGCCTTGCTGACCGACACCCCGCGCATGAGGAATGAGTGCTACTTGACGACGGTTTCGTTGGTGACCATCACGCCGACGTTCGAGAAGTCGATGAACTTCGACTCATCGGGATTGACCTTGGTCTTGTAGTTCACGGACGCGAAGAAGGAGTCGTGGTCGTCCCACGAGTCGAACCAGATCTCGGTCAATCCATCATAGGCCGGCTCCGGGTAACCATCGGCCGCGATCGGATGCGAGACGGCGTACTTGCGCACGTACTTTTCCGTTTCGGGGATGGAAGTGAACAGGGGCGCGTGCCTGTCGCGGTGGTAGCGCTGGAAGTCCTCGACCGTCATACCGGGTAGACGGTTGATGAGGAAAGCGAACTTGATCACAAGTGTCCTTGGAAGCGATAGGCGCCTAAAACCGAGGTGCAGTGGGCGCACCGGTAGGCTAAACGGTGACACCAATGTCATGGGCAAGAGGAGAGTCGATGCGGATCGGTGAGGTCGCGGAACGGGCGGGTGTCAGTCGGCGGTCGCTGCGTTACTACGAGCAACAAGGGCTCATCGAGGTTCGCCGGTCGCCGAGTGGTCAGCGCCTTTACGAGGAGGACCACGTCCGTCGTGTTCGTCTGATCCAGACCTTCTACGCGGCCAAGCTCACCAGTGCGACGATCGCCGAGTTGATTCCGTGTATGGAGCGCTCCCCTTCGCGAGGGGTGGCTCAACGTGCGCAAGTGGTGATGGAACGTGAGCGCAGCCGATTGCGTGTGGCTGTCAAGGAGCTGTCGGCGGCCGTGACAGCGCTTGACGGACTCATTGACGCCACGGCCGCACATCAACCAGGGCCCCGGAGTTCTTCCCTACGTTCTGGTCACGGGTGATTCCGTGGAGAGCGAGGACCTTGTCCGGGTTCGTGTGCACTCTGCGATCTGAGGCGAGGTTCTTCCACTAGCGCCTGCTCAACTTCTACGCCTGGGGCACCGACGGCGTGCGCGACGACGTCCGCGACCTGGTGATGCAGACCCTGGCCGATCCCGATCGCGGTGTGCTGATCCTGGACGACACCGAATTCCTCAAGAAGGGCACGAAATCGGCCGGGTGGCCCGTCAGTACTCCGGAACCGCCGGACGGATCGAGAACTGCCAGATCGGCGTGTTCCTGGCCTACGCAAGCGGCAAGGGCCCAGCGCTGATCGACCGGGAACTCTACCCACCCAAATCCTGGACCCAGGACCGCGATCGGTGCCGGGCCGCCGGTATCGGCGACGAGGCCGAACTCGCCACCAAGAACGAACTCGGCCACCCCTGGAGAGAGCCGGGCAAAGGGTACTGGCTGCTGGCCCGCAGAAGTATCGCTGACTCCGAAGAGCTGGCTTATTACATCTGTTTCGCCGACGAAAGCACGACACTGGTGGAACTGGCGCGAGTGGCCGGATCCCGGTGGGCGGTCGAGGAATGCTTCCAGACCGCGAAGAACGGGACCGGACTGGACCACTACCAGGTGCGCGGATATCGGGCCTGGTATCGGCACATCACCTTGTCCATGGCCGCGTTGGCGTTCCTGGTCCGGCCCCGACAGAACGTTCAAAATCAGCACAAGCCCGCTGGCGCGCAGTGAACGCACCCGAACCCGTCCCGCTCGTCCGCGCCGGAAGCCGATTCGAGGCAGGCAAACTCGTCGAACGCCCCAACGAACGCACCCCACCCACCGCCGCCTAAAAGACTTCATCCCCGGGCTTGGCAATTTCTCAGCCTGTTTGCACGGCCGAGACGGCGGTTCGTACTTCACCGAGGGTTTGCTGGGCGATATTGCTGAAATCGTCGGTGTTGGTCGGGTCGCTCCATCGCTCGTAGGCAGCCTTCAGGGCCAGTGCGCCCAGTTCTGCTGTCACTCGGGCGACGAGTCCTGGAGAGCAGCGGGCTGCTATGGCCCGGCCTATCGAAGCGGTGAGGCTCGCCTCCTTCCGGGCTTCGCGCTCCTGGAGGTCGGGGTGGGCCTCGATCACCGCTCGCCGGCGGGCTGCGAACGTGTGGCGGGAGGGGGTGAAGACCTCCCGTCCGAGCGCGTCGAGGCCGTACGCCACCGCTTCGAGGGGGGCTGCTTCCGCAGGTGCCGCCGCGATAGCGGCGACGAACGGCCCGGTCAGGGTGTCCTCGGCGAAGAGCACCTCGCGCTTGTCCTGAAAGTGCCGGAAGAAGGTGCTCTTGGCGAGTCCGGCGCGTTTCGCGATATCGAGCACGGTCGTGTCCTCGTAGCCGCGCTCCGCGAACAGTTCGAGAGCGGCGTCAGCGAGCCGTTGCGGTGCGTTGGGTTCCCATCGAGCCATGAGCACAGTCTACGGGACTTGGTCTCATCGCCATGTACACTGATAGGACCAAGTCCCATCACTAGCCGTGGAGGCACATCATGAGCCGAGCCGTTGTCTACGAGACGTTCGGCGGACCTGAAGTACTGGAGCTGCGCGAGGTCCCGGAGCCGCACGCGGGAACAGGCGAGGTGCGTGTGCGGGTGGCCGCCGTCGGCCTCAACCCCATGGACTGGGTCCTGTCCTCGATGCCGGAGATGGCGCAGCAGTTCGGCATCACCCTGCCGTCCGGTTTCGCCACTGACTTCGCCGGCACCGTGGACGAGGTCGGCGAAGGAGTCTCCGACTTCGCCGTGGGCGACCGCGTCTACGGAACAGCGACGGGCCGGGCCGCCGCGGACTTCCTAGTTGTCGCTCCTGAGGGGGCGGACACCCTGCTTCGCACTCCGGCCGAGATCAATGACCAGGTAGCCAGCACGCTCCCGGTGGCCGGACTGACCGCCTCGGCGGCGCTCGCGGCGATCGACGTGAAAGCCGGCGACACCGTCCTGATCGGAGGCGCGGCGGGCGGTGTCGGCGTCTTCGCCGTCCAACTCGCCAAGCTCGCCGGTGCCCGGGTGATCGGAACCGCTTCCGAGAGCACCTTCGACTTCCTTCGGCGCTTCGGTGTCGACCCCGTCACCTACGGCGCCGGCCTAGAGGAGCGCGTGCGCGCGATGGTGCCCGACGGAGTAAGCGGAGCGGCCGACCTGCACGGCACCGAGGCGGCCGAGGCGGCTCTCGCGCTCGGCGTCCCGCCGGAGAGGATCTCCACGATCGCTGTGGGCCCCAACCCGCCCGGGGGCGTGCGCCCCACTGGAGGATTCGACGCGCACCCAGAGGACCTGGAGCGGATCTCCAACGCCATCGTCGCCGGGGAGATCACCGTGCCGATCGCCGCCACCTTCCCCATCGAGCAGATCCGGGAAGCCGTGCGGGTACAGGCGGACCGCCATGTCCACGGAAAGATCGTGGTCGGCCTCTGAGGCGTAGCCGCGCGGGGCAGGAGCCAGGAGTCCGCTCCAGCCCCGCGCAGGTAGCGAGAACCGGACCGTGACGCGGTTCGAAGCCGTCGGCGACGGCGCCGACGAGCGCTCCGACCGCCACGACGAAACCGGCGGGAAGAACGCCCTGGAACAGGATCAGCGCCCACCACGCCGCGCTCAGCCTCGGATGCGACTTCCACAGGGTGCCGAAGAAGACCCATTCCCTCCGTCCCCTGACCAAGGATATCGAGGTGCTCTTTCCAGGGCGTGCCTTTTCTTCTACGGCAGGGATGGGCACCCTGTGCACCAGCCTTTCTTTCGGTAATCCCGGTTTTGGGGTCGGATCACTTCGCGCGGTTGACGGGCGCCGAACCGCATTCACGGTGCCCGATCGGGGGGACGGAGCGGATGAAATCACCGGTCATCACCGACCTCGGTGCCGAACAGGACGGCGCGGGTACAGGCGAACAGGACACAGGCCGAGGATCACCATCGGAAGCGTGGGAGCGGAGAGTCAGGAATGGTGTCAGCGCGGACACCGCACGCCTCGGGGGACCGCTCGGTTCGGGCCCCTCGGTGATCGTGAAGCCCGTGTCCGCTTGAGCGGCAGGCCTGAACCGTCCCCTGACCGGACTGTCCGCACCACGACGGAACCTGGAAGAGTCCTACCTGACCCGGTGGCCCAGTTTCCCGATTCCAGGAGGTCATGGCGATGTTGCTGGCAAGTTTCTCCACTCTGGCCACGGCCGAATACAGAATCATTGACGTCCACGACAGCGGCCGCGAAATAGAATACACTCCTTCGCTGCGGCTTCCCGGACGGACTGTTCTCGGCGTGGACACAGGACACGTCTACATCAATTGCGTGGAGGACCTCGCCCGCGTTCTCGTCAGCATGCGCGTCTGGGACCGTGCTCCTGGTGAGGACGTCTACCAGGGATGGTCGGAGCCCGAAGAAGCAGAGCTCTCATGCGCTTCGGGGACGATCAACGTGGACCAATGGACGAGAGGCATCGCGGACGCATGGCACCTCCCCGTTTCCGGTGAGCTGCACGTCAGTGTGAGATCCCAAGGACGAGACACGGTGAGGCAGAGGGTCAAGGAAGTCCGTAGGTGGGGTGAGTCCGTACGGGAGGTGGACGGTACGGAGAGGTATCTGATCGATGCCTGGCCTCTGCGAGGGGGTCCCGGCCGAGCCTGAAGCGGTGGTCGAGGTCGGCGTCCCACAGCGACTGGTCCTGCTCGCCCAGGGGCACCAGTTCGTCGTGGCCGCCGGTGCGCGCGGGGCGGCGCTGCTCCTGAGCGGCCGCCCCGGAGAAGACCGTCCGGCCGAAGGCGCAATGGCGAAGGCGTGTGTCGGACCCTGCTCCTAGTCTTCCGGCATGTACGAATCTGAAGCAGGAACAGCTGGCTCGGGCGGTGGCGCGGACACCTCTCTCCAGGTGGCGTCAGCGGTACGGGACTGCCTCGCGCCGCTGCGGGTGTCGCAGGCCCACGAACCGGTCGTCGAGCACGTGCTGCGCGGTACCCGCCCGGAGGCCCTGGCTGCACTACGGGAGCGGCCGACCGGCGCCGACATGGTCGCCAAACCGGACGTGGTCTGGTCGGCCGACCGGCTGGCGGCCGTCGCCGACGCGCATCCCGGCTGGTCGCTCCGGGACGCCGAGGCCGCACGGCTGGTGCTCTACCGGCTCGCGCCGACCGACGTGCTCTTCCGGTTCGGGCAGGCGCTGCACGCGGCCGCGGGCAACGCCCCGTCGTCCGAGGAGCCGTCGTGGCTCCTCGTGCTGGCCGACGACGTGCTCCGTGTCTGCGGCGCCGCCAAGGGTACCGACGCCGAGGACGTCCAGCGGCGGTGGGACGCCCACGCCCTCGTCGAGGTCGCCCGGGTGGGCGGCGCACCCGGCCGGACTCCCGTGCACGCCGTCCTGTCGGCGCTGCTGTACGCGGACTCCCGCCACTGGCCGTTTCTCCGGCACCGGCTCCTGGAGAGCGACGCGGGCGTCGCGTTCCTCGCCCGGCACGCCGACGAGCTCGCGGACGTCGTCACCGGGTTCAAGGATTACATTCGGAGGTATGTGGCGGACCGGTGCGCGCGCGGGCCGGAGGCGCACGCGCGACTCGCCGCCGTCCTGGCGGTCGACGCCGACGCGGGCGTTCGCGCGCAGGCGCTGTCCGCGCTGTCCCGGCTCGACGGGCCCCGGCAGGTGGACCTGCTGCGACAGCACCTGCGGACCGCGCCGCCGGACCGTCTGCCGGACGCCCTGGTTCGCCTGGCCGACCTCGACGGCGGAGTCGTGGCGATCGAGGAGGCCCTGACCGACGGCGGCGCCGGACCGGAGGACCCGGAACTCGAGCGGCTGCTGCGCCGGGCCGTCTTCCGTGTGCGGGTGCTGAGAGGGGCGGAGGCCGCCGTCCCCGTGCCCCCCGTCGCCGCACCCCAGGACGCGGACCTGGCGGAGGAGCTGCGGGCGCTGGGTGCCGGGGGCGGGTCCGACGGGGACCGTTCCTGGCACGGCGTCGAGGGGCGGCTGGCGCTGATGCCCGACGTCCGCGCCCTGCGGGACGCGTTCCGCGCCGCCGGGATGTCCGACGCGGACCGGCGGACCGCCTCGCTCCTGGTCACCCGGACGACCCACACCCACCGAAAGATCGGCGCCTTCCTGACGCCCGAGGACGCCGAGCGCTGGTGGCCCCTGTTCGCCGAGCGCCTGGACCTCGCGGACGAGTACCTCGACGGCGGTGACGGGAAGCGGCACCCGGACGAGTCCGCCGTCGACACGACGACGATGATCCTGACCATCCTCGAACGCTTCCCCGCCGCCCCCGAGGCTCTGGTCCCGCGCCTGACCTCGCTCGCGCTCGGTGCGAACCGCCACCGCCTGCCGGCCCGGCGTGTGCTCGGTGACCACCCGGGTGCCCGGGCAGCCGCGGCGGCCGCACTGTCGGACGCCGACGCGAGGACACGATCGTCCGCCGCGGAGTGGCTCGCGGGGCTGAACGAGCCGGGCGTGGTGGGGCCGGAACCCGGCTGGGAGTTCGGTGCGGGGGTGCTGCACCCGTCGGCGAGCGTCCTGCCCGCGTCGGCGCTGTGGTGGCTGGACCGGTTCCGGGAGCAGGCGCTCGACAGGGGGGTTCCGGCGGACGACGTCGACCGGTGGCTCGGGCTGGCCCGCCCGAAGCTGCGGACGGCGCGCGACGGCACCGGCCCGGTCGTCGGCAGGCTCGGAAGTCCGCTGATGCTCCCGCCGGACGTGCCCACCCCGGGCACGGTGTGGGACTCCGACGAACCCGGCAACCGCGATGAGTACCAGCTCATCGCGACGCTCGACCTGGCCGCGATCCCGCCGGGGGCCACCGACATCCCGCTGCCGCCCGACGGCCACGTGCTCCTGTTCGCGAACGTCGAGTTGGACGAGTTCGTCATTCCGGGCGGCGCCGTGTACGTCCCGGCGGGGACGCCGGTCAAGGAGCGGGAGGCCTCACCCGACTACGATCCCTACGAGTACGACTCCCCCGAGGACCTGGACAACGAGCTGCGGCGCACCGGTGACCTGCGCCTGATCCCCGGCGTGGGACTGCCCTCCTGCCCCGTCGACGACCAGACCCTCGCCCTGCACCCCCACGCGGAGACGTTGCAGGAGGTCTGGTCCGAGCAGTCCGACGAGGGCGGCGAGTGGCAGATCGGTGGCTACGCCGCGGACTTCGACGGCTACGGAGACCCGGCACGCGCCTCGGCGGACCCGGAGGGAGGCGGGCCGGGCTCCGACCCCGAGGACTGGGTCCTGCTCGCGCAGTGGGTCGGGGTGCCGATGGGGATCCTGTACTGGACCATCACCCGCCAGGACCTGGAGGCGCGCCGCTTCGACCGCGTCGTCGTGCAGATGTACTCCAACCCCTGACAGTGCCCCGGAGGCGGGCCCCGGCCGCCAGCGCGGCCGGGGCCCGCGTTGGCGGTCCGGGTCGACAACGCTCCACCGTCGCGGTTGCGGGTCAGCGGCCTCGAACCCGGTCGGCCGAACTCGGCGCCCCTTACCCTTCCAGGCTTGCTTGGTTCGCGCCCTCTCAGAGCTCCGGGACGGTCTCGCGGGCGATGGTGACGACGGCCTGACCGACGGCACCTCCGCTGCGGCTGGCGATGGCGGCAGGAACGTCATCGAAGGCGTAGTGCTCGGTCACGGGCGGGGTGATCGATCCGTCGCGCAGGAAGGCGGAAAGGGCCTCGCGGGTGAGGTCGCGTTCTGTCTCCGAGCGGAAGAGGGAAAGGGCTCCGCTGACGGAGTAGTCGTTGAAGAGGATGCCCTGCGGGTCGGGCTGCCCCCATTCCCCGCTGGCGAAGCCGACCAGGAGAACGCGCCCCCCGCGGCTGACGGCCCGGGTGGCCTGCTCGTATGCCTCACCGCCGACCGTGTCGTAGATGACGTCGGCGCCATGGCCGCCGCCGAGTTCCACCACTGTCTCGGCGAGGTCCTGTTCGCTGAGGTCGATGACGTGGTCGGCGCCCTGGAGTCGGCAAAAGCGCGCCTTCTCCTCGTTGCGGGCGGTGGCGATGACGGTGGCGCCCAGGGCTTTGCCGAGCTGGACGGCGGCCGATCCCGTGCGCCCCGAGCCGCCCAGGACCAGGAGGGTCTCACCCTCCTGGAGGGCGGCCCTGTGCACGAGGCCGATGTGGGCGACGTGGTACGAGCCGGGGAAACCGGCGGCCTGGGCGTCGGTGAGCTCCGCGGGGACCGGCATCGCCCCCAGAGCCGGGCTGAGCGTGTATTCGGCAAGCCCGCCGATCGCCACGTCGGCACGGCTGTTGCCCATGATCCGGGTGCCCACCGGGAAGGGGTATCCGGGGCCGGGCTTGTCCACGACGCCCACGATCTCCTGTCCGGGAGAGACGGGGAGCGAGGAGACCAGCGGGTAACGGCCCTGGACCATCATCAGGTCGGGAAGCCCCACGCTGGCAGCCAGAACCCGCACGCGGGCCTCGCCCGGGCCGGGCTCGGGGAGGGGGACCTCCACCTTTTCCAGGACGGTGTCCGGCACGCCGAACTCGTCTGCCTGCCAGCGTTTCATGAAGGCGCTCCTCAAGGACGGGGTTTTGTCGGTGGTGTCAGCGGTGGAGGGAGCGGTTGAGCTCCACGATCTCCTCCAGCGTGGGCGGGGAGGTGAAGGCGGCCACGCGCTCCAGGGCGCGGGTGCGGATGGCCGGGGTCTTGTCCCGGTCGGCCGCCTGCAAGGCCGGTCCCAGCTCGTCCAGGCTCAGCTCGGTGCAGTACGCGGGCGTCGACGGCTGCTGGCGCCAGGAGTCGGCCAGCTTCCCCGCGTCGAAGGGGTCGAAGCCGCTCTCGTCCACCAAGCGCATGGCCACGCGCCGCGCCTCGTCGGAGTCGGCGGCGACCGGAAGCGCGATCCGCCCCGGCGTTCCCGCGGGAACGCCCTGGGTCTTCAGGGTGCCTTCCAGGACGGCGTTCCATGCCTTGGCCACGGGTCGGCCCAGCTGCTGGGCCACCCACAGGCTCTCCACCTGGCCCTGTCCCACCCCCTTGATGGGAACGTCCCAGTCCTTGAAGGGGACGTAGTTGGTGGTGTCGATGACGACGGTCTCGCTGGGCAGAGAGGCGAAGAGCCCGGCCACCTCCGGGACCTTGTAGAAGGGAACGGACAGGATCACGACGTCCTTGTCCTGGACGGCGTCGGCAGGCGTCGCCGCCCGCGCCCCGAATTCCAGCACGGCCGTATCGATGGTCTCCGGGCCCCGGGAGTTAGCCACGGCGACCTCGTGCCCGCCCTGGCTGAAGACGCGTGCCAGGGCTGCCCCGATCGCTCCTGAGCCGAGAATGCCGATTCTCATGATTCGTCCTTTGTGTAGTTGCGTCTCTCCCCGGAGGGGGAGGGTGGGATGTGATGACTGAGGGCTTATGGGCCGGGCGGCCCGCATGTCGGGAGAAGGGCCGGTCGCGGCGCCCTTCCTGCGGCTCTCCGGAAGCCCGCCCTGGGTATGACCAGTGGCTGGTGGTCTACGTGGTGTTCTGGACGTCCTGTTCGCGGTATCCGCTTGCGACGAGTGCGCGGGCGGTCGAGCGGTTCCTCGTCGATGGCGCCGATGCCCTGGATCCAGGCCACAGGGAGGACGCGAGGAAGAGGTCCTACCCCTGCGCCAACGTTCACGAGGAGGCTCCGCGTTCTCCTACCGGGCCTGTTCGAGGACGCCGGGGGTGTCGTGCACCACGACGCTCTCGGCCAGCGGCACCCGTCCCATTCGGTACTCGCCCGAGGGCCCCTGCGGGTCGGCCGAAGCGCCGCGAGTGCACGATGTCGGTGAAGGAGCGGGAACTGGCGGGCACAACGGTTCCTCTCAAGCGGGGTCGTCTCACGCGCACACCACACGACGACGTCCTGGTGGTGCGTGGTGGGCGCACCGCTACCCTAGGACCTGACACCGGTGTCAGAGGCAAATCGGAACGGAGGCATCCCGTGCGAATCGGGGAACTGGCCGAGCGGACCGGAGCCAGCGTGCGCTCCCTGCGCTACTACGAGAAGCAGGGCATGCTCTCCAGCCAACGCAGCGCCAGCGGACAGCGCCACTACGACGAGGCGGCCGTGGACCGTGTGCTGCTGATCCGCCAGCTCTTCGCCGTGGGCATGAACAGCACCACCATCGCCGAACTGCTGCCCCACGTCGTGCCCTCCGGGCAGCGCTGTCCGCCACAGGTGCTGCGCCAACTCACCGCCGAACTCGACCGCATCGACGCCCGGGCCGACGAACTCGCCCGCACACGCCAGATCCTGAACAACATGGTCGAGGCCACCCGGCAAGCCATGCGCGACACCTGAACACATCAGAGCCGGGAATCGGGCCCGCACACGCCTCCTCGGGCTTGGGCCCGCCATCGCGGGTGTGCAGGGCGTCCAGGATGAACAGGGAGTCGCGCACGGTACCGGGCACCACCAGGCCACCCAGGCCCATCGCCTGGTCGTTGACCACGTTCAGCCAGGTCGCGCCGCGTTTGCGCAACCCGAAGTATTTGGGGGCGGCCCGCGCGTGCTGTTGAAGGCGGCCCCGAGTCAGAGCGGCCACGCCGGGTTTGGCCACGAGGTTCAGTCCGATGTTGCACGCCCGGCTAGATCCTGTAGTAATCCTCCTCGACCTCCTCACCGCACCGCGACGTCAGTCCCGGAGCCCACTTCCATCGGTGTGCACTGCGAGGGCTCGGGGTTGGGAAGTGGTGCGGTGAACCGCCGACTTTACGACGTAGATCGCCATCATTGTCCGTGAACGCCCACCCCCTGTGAGCACAGCGCCTGTGCACACAGGGCTCGGGCTGAGGCCACAGTCCCCCGGAGCGGCGATCCTTCCGGCAGGGGCATCAGCGGCCAGCCGAACCGAACGGCGCCACGGCCCGCCCCTCAGCCGAGGCGGGCGGCGCGGTCGAGCAGGAACCGCCGCTCGACCTGGTTGCCGGTCAGGGAGGCCGCCTCCCGGTACAGCGCAGCCGCGCGCTCCCCCTCCCCCGTCATCTCCAGCCGGTGCGCGCGCACCGCGTGCTCGCGCCACCGGGTCAGCGCTCGCGGCGAGTACGCTCCGGACGAAGGAGGACGATGCGCTGTCCCACCACACGGACGGAGGCGAGAACCGATGCGGGTCTCCCTGCTTGACCGCTCACGGACGCGCAGCGGCGAGTCCGAGGCACAGACGATCGCGACGACCGTCGAAAGGGCCGTGCGTGCGGAGGAACTCGGTTTCCGCCGGTTCTGGACCGCCGAGCACCACGCGGTACCCGGTATCGCCAGCTCGGCCCCCACCGTGCTGCTCGCGGCCATCGGCGCCCGCACGCGCGGCATCCGCCTGGGCACGGGCGGGGTCATGGTCCCCAACCACAGCCCGCTGGTGATCGCTGAGCAGGCGCTGCTCCTGGAGGCGCTCTTCCCCGGCAGGATCGATCTGGGACTGGGCGGTTCGCTCGGCTTCACCGCTCCGATCCGGCGTGCGCTCGGGCGCACCGCCCTGCGCGAGGGCGAGTACCCGGCCGACGTCGAAAGGATCCGCGAGTATCTGAGCGGGCGGGCCGAGATCACCGCCAGGCCCAGCGTCGCGCCTCCGCCGGTGTTCCTGCTCGCCGTCCGGGATGGGCTGGCACTCGCCGCCGAGCTGGGACTTCCGGCGGTGGTCGGAGGGCCGGTCCTTCGTGACCCGGGCAGGATCGCCGCGTACTTCGAGGACTTCCGTCCGAGCCCGACCGCACCCGCTCCCTACCTGGTCGTGAACGTGGACGTCGCCGTCGCGGAGACCGAGGAGCGCGCTCGCGACCTGCTGCTGCCCGAAGCCTGGGCGTACGCGGACTCGCGGGAGGTCGGGGAGTTCCGCGCGCTCCGACCCGTCGAGGAGGTACGTCGGCTGCTGGGCGAGACGAGCCGCGAGAGGAAGCGCAGGGAGGTGCACGGCTGGATGGACTCCGCGATCGCGGGCACTCCTGAGCAGGTGGCGGACGCGCTCACCGACCTCCTCGACCGCACCGGCGGTTCCGAGGTACTCGCCAATGTCAGCACCTACGACCGCGACGAGGTCCAGAGGACCGACGAGTTCCTCGCCTCACTCCAGACCCGGTGACAGGCCGCGTGTCCGCCGTGCCCCGCTTACCTCTGGGCCGCGCCCGCCGCCAGGGAGTCAGGCGGCGAGCTGGCGGCGGAGCTGGTCGATGACCGCCTGACGCGCGGGCGGGTGGGCGGGCTCTGTCTCCCGCGCGGGTCCTGGCTCCCTCCCCCGGCCGACGTCGGCGGCGGTCGGTCCGCCTCCCATGAGCGAGACGAGAATGCGCTCGGTGAGGGCCGGTTCGAATTCGGGGATCGCCTCCCCGGCCGGTTCCGCGATACCCGCCCCCTCCCCTGCCCCGCTCGGCTCGGGCGGTCGGGTCCGGGCCGGTGGATGCAGGAGTTCGCCGGGCACCGACCGGCAGGGGCCGCCGCAGGCCCGGCAGGTGCCACCGGGAACGTTGCGCACACTGGGGTGGTCGGGACAGGTGCGCACCGCCGCACCCCGGGCGTCGACGTCGAACTCCGGCGGACGGGCGAAGGGATCGCCGTCGTCGGTGGGCCTTCGGGGCGCGGGAATCCCGGACCGCCAGGGCGTCGTGGGCGTGATCCCCCGCCCCAGGGTGCCCGCGAGGAAGGCCCGGGCCTCGGGCAGACCGCGCAGGCGCAGCATCAGGGCCGGGAAGGGGCGGCGCAGCCTCTCCGCGCCCCGGATGAGGGCGGTGAGTTCCTGTTCGGTCAGGCCCGCGTCGCGCAGGCGGAGCAGGGCGCGGGTCAGGGCGGCCCGGTCGGCGCGCGGGTCGTTCAGGGCGGCGTCGGGGACGTGCCGGAGCAGGGGGTGCCCCTGCGGCGGATGTGTGTGCGGGGGTTGTGCGTGTGCGGGACGTCCGTGCGTGCGCGGCTGCGGGGGTTCAGGCCGCCCTGTGCCCGGGCTCCTCCGGACGGAATCGGGGCGCTCGTCGGAAGGGGAGTGAATGGGATACAGGTGTGTGGGTCGATTCGACCCGTCGCCGAGGTCGATTCGAACCGTCGCGGCCTTCCGGATCCGGGGGCGGGTGACCTCGTCCACGGGCTCCTCCCCCAGGGTCGCGCGGACGGCGTTGATCTCCTCGCGCACCTGGTCGGGGAAGTCCTCGGCGGGGATCAGCAGTTCGAGGACGAGGGGAAGGCGGTCAGGCGAGCGGGTTCGCTCCTTGAGGCCCTCGGCGAAGAAGGCGCGGGTCTGGTGAGGGTCGAGTTTGCGGACCAGCCCCGCGGCGATGAGGTCTCCGATGGCGCGCTTGGCCACGGAGAGGCTGAGCAGGTGACCGGACCTGCTGACCAGGGTGTCCAGGCAGAGGAAGCACCAGCGGCCGTCGAGGTCGGCGGCGCGGGCGATGATCGCGGCGGCGACGAAGGAGCGGGATGTGGGAAAGAGTCCGGCCTCGCGGGCTTCATTGACCCAGATGTCCGGTATGAAACCAATTCCGCGCATTGCCTTGCGAGGACGTTGACGCGGACCGAAAAACCGTGCCGAATCACGGCGTTCGGTGGTGGCGCAGGGGTTGAGGACGGTAGACTCCACGACGAGTCGCCTTCGTTTCTTGGTTGAGGAAGGCGATGAGTCGCCTTCCTGGTGCTTGCAGGTAGGTGGCGCGGCTGGGCGCTTGTTCACGCAGGCGTCGGCCAAATCCCGGATCGGTGTTGGTAGCACCGACCGGGATTTTTCTTTTCGGGGAACACGCTAGCGCAGCGAACACGAGTTCGCGTAATTTTCCCTCAAGTCCGCACATGCCAGAAGTCTGAACTGTCTACTTTGCCCGGCAATTCACTTAATGCAGATTTGCCCGTGTTTCCCGTTCTGTACACGACGAAGCCCCCGCACCCGGCTCTCCCGGATGCAGGGACTTCCCGCACTTCAAGGCCGCAGCGGCTCGGCTACCCTTCCACCTGCACCTTGTCGGCCTGCATCCCCTTCTGCCCCTGGACGGCCTCGAAGCTGACCGCCTGCCCCTCCTGCAACGACTTGAAGCCGGTGCCCTCGATCGCCCTGAAATGAACGAAGAGGTCGGGGCCGGACTCCGGTGTGATGAAGCCGTACCCCTTCTCGTCGTTGAACCACTTCACCGTTCCGTTCTGGCGCTCAGCCATGTGCTCCTCCATCAGTGGTCAGCAGTCGTCGCCATCGGCAAACACAGAAAATCATGGCATGTGACCGCCCCGGAAGGGCGAAGAAACGACCAGAAGCACCCAACTCCACGGATCCTGAGCCGCCGCCGTCGGCGGACACACGGCTCCCTGCCCGGACGTTCTCCGAGTCCGCCCCGTGCGCTCCCGGGTCGGACCGCCGCTGACGAGCGCTGATCGCCTGAACGGAACCCGGGCGAGGCCGACACCTGCGGAGGTGCTGGCCTCTTTCGCCGTTCCCCTGCCGTCCCGGATACGACGTGGCTACCTTGGTCCGGTTCCTGTATCCCGAGCCGCGAGGACCACGGCCACGGCCACGGCCAACCCGACCACGGACATCCCCTCCTACTGGGACCGGTACGCCCAAGGCGTCACCCCGCAGAGTCCGGAGGAGGCGCTGGCCACCGCACTGGAGTGGACTCAGTACCCAGGACACGGGCCCGGGTTCGAACTGTTGGGAGAACCCGCCTCCGCACTGGAGCTGGGGTCCGGACGTGGCGCACCCGACCGCACAGGCTCGCTGGACGGGATTACCGGTTTCCGTCGCCGAAAGTAAGGAGGCCGCCTAGTAGGCCACCGGCCACTCCACACCCCCAAACCGCCCCCCGGCACACGGAAATACATTTCGGAAATCTTATACTTTTTCACCTATAGTGCATTTGCCATCTCTATATCACGGATTTTTTGTGTGTGGATAATGTTCTGAACATTGGCCGAAACGGGCCCAAGGGGGTTGCGCCCCCCACCCCCGGGTATCTCAACGGAAGCGACGCGCTAGGTCGAGAAAGGCGAAAATTCCGCGGTCCCACTGAGAAGTGGCAGAACGTCGTCACACCCACTCCGTTCAGCGGATCCCTTTCCGGAAGAGGAAAGGGTGGTCAGCGGCCGGTGTCCGGACTGCCAAAACTCTCTGCGTTCAGCGTCGCCCCACGGGTACACCGGTCACCCCCGGACCGGCCGTGCCACAGGTGTTCCTGATAGTTCAGCGCAATACCCGGAATGGACGGAGACGATTAACATGGCGCACTGGAAGCAGATCTCCGGAGCCCTGACCAGGATCTCGGCAGGCTCCCGCAGCAACGTGTGGGGCGTCAACGCCAGCGGATCCATCTACCGCTACACCAACGACGACGCCAACCCCTGGGTCAACATT